>NZ_JAUSUL010000013.1 GCF_030814015.1 Amorphus orientalis | reverse complement strand
AGGTGGATTCACATTTGAAGTGCAACAGTCGTTTTAGGAAGACCTCGGCGGGTGTTCTGTAGCCGAGGCATTTTCGGGGCGTTGTGTTGAGGCGTGCGGCGAGGGCCTGCAGGTCGTCGTCGGAGAAGCTGTCGGGGTCGGTTCCGAGCGGGATCGTACGTCTCAGCCTTCCGTTCATGTTTTCCACCCCGCCCTTCTGCCACGGGCTGTGAGGATCGCAGAAGTAGGTCTTCACGCCCATCTCGTGCAGTTGGTGGTGCAGGAAGAACTCCGGACCGTTGTCCTGGGTCAGCGACAGGCGCAGCGGTTGCGGGATAATCCGGAACCAGGCCTTGAACCGGTCCGCGACCGGTTGCGCCTGCTTTCCGGGCTGCTTGGCCAGGAGGATGAGGCGCGAGGTCCGCTCCAGGGCGACCAGCACCGCCGCGCCGGACTTCCTGGGATGCAGCAGGTCGGCCTCCCAGTGCCCGGCCTGCCGGCGCGTGGTCGCCGAGGCGGGGCGCTGGGTCACGGACACGCGGTGCTTGATGTGCTCCATGGGGCGGTGCGGCCTGCGACGCCGTCCGCGGCGGCTCTTGGCGCGCGGCAGATAGTGGCGCCAGCGATAGTCGTTGGTGCGGCGGATCTGGTCGTAGACGAAGCGGTAGATGGACTCGTGGCTGATGCGCATGTCAGCCTTGTCCAGCGCCAGCCGGCCGGCGATCTGTTCGGGCGACCATCCCATAGCAAGGTGGCTCAGGACATGGTGCAGCAGGGCCGGCTGGCGCGCCATGCGCGGCCCACGCCAGCGCCGCGCCCAGGCCAGTTCGTCGGCGTAGGCCGCCCTGTATCCATCCCGCTTCGGCGCGTTGCGCCTCAGCTCCCGCGCAATCGTCGATGTCGAGCGATCCAGAGCTGCTGCGATTTGCCGGATCGAACGCCCCTCGGCGACAAGACTGGCAATCGCACACCTCTCTTCAAGATCGAGGTGTCGGTATTGGGTTCCCATAGCGGCAACACCTTAGCAGGTTGTTGCACTTCGTTCGTGAGTTCAGGG
>NZ_JAUSUL010000012.1 GCF_030814015.1 Amorphus orientalis | reverse complement strand
CGATCAGGCCGCGCGGACGCGGGAGACGAAGGCGTCGACCTGGGCGCGCAGCGAGGTGGCCTGGTCGGAGAGGTCGGAGGCGGCCCGAACGATCTCGGTGGAGACCCGGCCGGTGTCGTCGGCGGCCGAGGAGACCGACACGATGTTGGTCGAGACTTCCTGGGTGCCCTGGGCGGCCTGCTGGACGTTCTGGGCGATCTCGCCGGTGGCGGCGCCCTGCTCCTCGACGGAGGAGGCGATGGCGGACGACACCTCGTCGACGCGGCGGATGGTGTCGGAGATGCCTTCGATCGCCTTCACCACCTCGTTGGTCGCCGACTGGACCTCGGAGATCTGGGCGGTGATCTCGCCGGTGGCCTTGGAGGTCTGCTCGGCGAGCGTCTTCACTTCCATGGCAACCACCGCGAAGCCCTTGCCGGCCTCGCCGGCCCGCGCCGCCTCGATGGTGGCGTTGAGGGCGAGCAGGTTGGTCTGGGCGGCGATATCGGTGATCAGCTGGACCACGTCGCCGATGCGCTGGGCGGAGGCGGACAGGCCGCGAACGACCTCGGCCGTGCCGCTGGCCTGGCCGGTGGCTTCGCCGGCGATCTCGGCGGCCATCGCGACCTGCTGGGAGATCTCGCGAACGGACGCGGCGAGCTCTTCGGCGGCGGACGCGACCGTCTGCACGTTGGAGGTGGCCTGCTCGGCGGCGGCGGCAACGGTCGAGGACTGACGCGAGGTCTCGTCGGCCGACCGGCTCATGGTGCCGGCGTTCTGCTCCAGGTTCTCGATCGCCGCCTCGACGGTGCGGACGATCGAGGAAACCTCCAGGTCAAACTCGTCGGCGAGCGCATGCATGGCGGCGCGCTTCTCGGCTTCGGCCTTGTCCTTGAGGGCGGCCTGCTCGTTGCGCAGCTGCTCGGCGTTGCGCAGCTCGACCAGGAGCTTGCCGGTCGCGTTCCAGATCTCGCCGATCTCGTCCTTGGACTGGCGCGGCTCGAAGGCGACGTTGAGATTGCCCCCGGCGATTTCCTGCAGCATGTTGCTGGCGCGGACCAGCGGGCGGCTCATGGAGCGGATGCCGATGACCATGGCGATGGCGACGCCGATCAGCAGGCTGAGAACGGTGGCGAAAATCACCACGGTGCTGATCCGGTTGGCGAAGGC
>NZ_JAUSUL010000011.1 GCF_030814015.1 Amorphus orientalis | reverse complement strand
ATGTCGGCCCACGAGTACGCCGCGCCGGCGCGCAGGTTGAGCCCGTGCCAGGCCGTGCCGCCATAGGCGCCGAGATGGTAGAGCGTGGCGTCGGCGGACGACGACCGCGCGTCGGCGTCGTAGCTGGAGGACTGGTAGCCGGCCAGGAAGCCGGCCCGGCCGAACGCGCCGATGGCCGCATCGCCGCCGACCAGGAAGCCCGCCGTGTCCCGGTCGAGCTTGGCCGCGTTGCCGGTGCCGTCGCTCGAGCCCCACGAGCCGAAGCCCTCGCCCCAGGCGGAGAACCCTTCCACGGCCGGGCCGAAGCAGCCGCGCCGGGCGAGGTTGCTGCGCTCGGCCTCGCTCAGCGGCGCCACCGCGCCATTGATCTCCGGACACACCGGATTGCCGAGCGAGGCGAACGCCTGCTGGATCCGGCTCATGGCCGCGTCGCGGACGAAGCGCGAGTCCTCCACCAGCCCGGTCTTCAGGCTGGCGTGGATCTCGCCGGAGAGCGCGTCGAAGGCCTGGCGCGCGGTCGGCGCGTCGAGGCGCGCCACCGCGTCGTAGACGGCGTTGCCCATACCCAGGCTCTCGATGCCGGAGCCCGTCGCCCGCTGGTTCGCCGTGTCGGCGATGTCGGCAAAGCCGATGTCGTTGCGCGAAAGCCGCAGCGTCACGGCGTTCGACGTGTAGGCGAGCGACGGATCGAGGAAGGCGAGCGTCGAGGTGACCCCGTCGAAGGTGCCGACCACGCCCCCGTCCGCCGTCAGGATCGTGTAGCCGGAACTGAGCGCGTAGGCGCCGTCCGGACCGACATGCAGCACCCGGCCGGCCAGCGTCGCCGTGCCGGTCACCGCGATCAGGTCCGACACGCTGCTTCCCGGCTCCGTCTCCACCTCGTAGGTCGACCCCGGCTGGAAGGTCAGATTGCCCGCGACCGTGATCGTCCCCGGTGAGTTGCCCGGCGCGATCGTGCCGCCGCTCTGGACCACCGTCGGACCCACCGTGCCGTTGCCGGCAAGCCGGCCGCCGGAGCCCAGCACCAGATTGCCGCCCAGCGTGTTGCCGCCCAGCGTCAGGGTGAAGTCGCGGACCGTGGTCTCGCCCCGGTAGCCGGAGTTGTCGCCGGTCAGCCGGACCAGACCGCCGCCGGTATAGAGAATGTCGCCCGTCCCAGTAACCGCACCTCCATAGGAGCCGTCGAAGGCCTGGTCGAAGGTCAGGTTGGTGCCGGCGGCCACCATCACGTCGCCGGTGAAGAGCTGAGTGGTGGAGACCACCGAGCCGGCCAGGATCGACCACGGCAGGCTGCTCGCACCGGTGAGCCGCAGCGTGCCCGCTCCGGACTTCACCATCTGCCCGCTGGTGCCGTCGAGCCCGCCGATCGTGCCGGCGAAGGTGCCGTTCGTCGTCTGCGCGAACTCCACCGTGCCGGCGTTCTGGATATTCCCCTTGATGGAGCCGGTGGTCCCGATCAGCCGGCCGGCCGAGACGTCGGTGCCGCCGGTGTAGGCGTTCACGCCGGTCAGCCGCAGCGTGCCCGAGCCGGCCTTCACCAGCTTGGAGCCGGTCCCGTCGGCGATCGTCGAGGCGATCGTCGCGGTCACGCCGGCGTCGACATTGACCGTGCCGGCCGAGCCGCTCGCCGGCGCGAGCGCCAGCGTCCCGCCCGTCACCTGATAGCCGTCGGTCTTGACCTGCAGCGTGTCGAAGGCTTGCGTGCCGGACACCGTCACCGTGCCGGCCGTGCCCATGAACACGCCGACGGACTTTTTCCAGGCGGCGTTCGCCGAGCCGTCGCTGGTGGTCCAGTTGGTGGTGGTGCCGTCCCAGGTGCCGGTGCCGCCGTCGACGGTGTTGTTGGCACTGGTGTTGGCGCCGTCCCAGAACTGGATGGTCTGGCCGCCGCCGCCGGTGGTCACCGTCAGATTGACCTCGCCGGCCCGGGCCGTGTCGATGCTCCCGCTCGCGCCGGAGACACCGGTCACGCTGGTGCTTGCGAACGTGCCCGACAGCGTGCCGCCGTAGCCGAACAGGTTGTAATAGCCGGCCGAGCCCACCTGGGCCTGCAGCGCGCCACCCAGCGTCAGATTGTTGCTGACGGACACGAAGTCGTTGGTCGCCCCGCCTTGGACGTCCGGCGTGTTCAGCTCGAACAGGGTGGTCGATCCTGCGTCAAGCACCAGATCTGAGCCGATGGTCAGGGTGCCCGGGCTGGCCCCCGGAGACAGCGTGCCGCCGGACTGCACCGTCACGGTGCCGCCGACCGTGCCCGTGCCGCCCAGCGTGCCGCCGGACGCCACCTGCACCGACGACGCCCCGCTGCCGAGCACGTTGTTCACCAGAAGCGATCCGCCGGAAACGGTGGCGGTCCCCGCGTACGAGCCGCTGGCGCCGGAGAGGATCGACGCGCCGGTACCGGTCTTGGACAGAGCGCCGGGGCCCTGGAAGACCGAGGCGAACGTTCGGTCGGCCGACTGGGCCAGCTCGAAGGTGGCAGACGCAGCGATCGTAACGTTGGCACCGAAGGCGTTGGCCACGCGGAGGGTGCCGTTGGACGCCGAAGTCGAGCCGGTAAAGCCCGACGCGTCACCCGACAGCGTCGTCGTCGCCGCCCCCGCCTTGGACAAGACGCCCGCTCCGGAGAGCGCTCCGGAAAAGGTCCGGTCCGTCGACTGGTCGAGCCTGAGGTTACCGCCAATCGCGATATCGCCGCCGAGCGC
>NZ_JAUSUL010000010.1 GCF_030814015.1 Amorphus orientalis | reverse complement strand
TGCACACCGCTACCCGCGAAGACACGAAAAAGGCCGCGCTGGACGCGGCCTTTTTTGTGGTCGCACGGGTGGCAGGGGGCGGATTGTGCGAACTGGTTGCGCACCTGCAGGATCGAAGGACCAGTGTCTTTGGCAGGCCTAATCCCCCGGGGGGTGGAGCGGCCGCTATGTGTCCCAGGTGCGCTGCGCTTGACGTGGTGGCACGCGCAATAGGTGCGGGTTGCGAATGCTACCTGACGGTGTCTGGCTCCGCCTCTAAGGGCTCAGTCGGGAGCTCCGGCGCAAGATCGAATGGCGAGGACGCCATGCCCGAAACATCGTCCAGCCGGTCGGTCGCTTCGAGGAACTCGTCAATGAACAACTGCGCGCTCGGCGGCAGGGTTCGGTCGCGGTGCGTCACGAGAAAATAGGGCTCGCTCGGCGTCTCTAACCGGATCGGCAGTATCGTGATCATGCCGAACCGCGCGAAGAACTCTGCCGCATCGGTGGACAGCAGCGCCACCGTCGACCGGTTGCGCTGGATCATGGAGACCACCGCAAAGGCGGAGGTCGCCTCCACCACGTTAAGCGGGAACTCGATGCCGGCATCATAGAACTCGCGTTCGAGATATCGCCGCATCGGCATGTTGGTCGCGCAGACAATCCATGGCCGATCCGCAAGATCTCCCAGCTCCAGACTGTTCGCCGACGCATCAGGGTGGTCCACGTTCGCGACAACGGCCAATTGTTCCTGGCGGACGTTGATGGCCTCGTAGGCTTCGCGTCGATGGCTCACGCTGGTTCGGCACAGAGCGACGTCGAGGCGTCCGTCGTCGAGCATGCGCAGGAGGCCTTCGCTCGTCCCCTCGATGATCTGCACGGACAGCGACGGCTGTTTTCCGAGCAGTCGCGACAGAATCTCAGTCGTGATCGGCACTGCGCCCATGATCGTGCCGACGGCGAGGCGACCGCCATGGCCGTTCAGAATGCCGCTCATCTCTTCGCGAAGGTGCGCGAGGTCGGTGTAGATCAGCCGGGCGTAACGGATCACGCAGTGGCCCACTTCGTTGGGTTCCAGGCCACGATTGGTCCGCACGAACAACGGTTCGCCGAGGGCCGATTCGATCTCCTGAAGAGCCTTCGTGGCGCCCGGTTGGCTGAGCGCCACCTGCTCTGCGGCCTTCAGGATTGAGCCGTGATCGTCCAGCGCCACAAGCAGGCGAAAGTGCTTCACACGAAGCCGCGACACCATCGAATTCAAGGATGGCAGCATTGGTATAACTTTCCTTGATACCGCTATCCGGAAGGTTCATTGGCCAATCTCGATATTGCCAGACTAAGCTTCAATCTCAATCAGCGCACTAAAAAAGTAAGAACGTGCCGGGTTGTATAATCCGAGATATTCGGACGATTGGATCGAAAAATTCGCTATATCAAAAGATAAAGCCCAGAAAGTGGGCCGTGAGTTGAGGAAACGTGCTGCGGAGGCGAGGGTCCCGATATGAGGGGAGGAGTGTTTCGGATTCTTGAGCACCTGCTGGTGCTCGGAATGTCCGTCATGAGCCTGATGGTTCTGTTGAACGTCGTCCTCCGGTACGGCTTCAATTCGGGGATCCCGTTCTCGGTCGAGGTGTCCCGGCTGATCTTTGTCTGGGTCGTGTTCGTCGGAAGCGTTGTCGCCTTGAAGGATGGAGCGCATCTCAGCGTCTCGTGGCTGATCGATGTCTTTCCGCGTCCGGTCCGGCTTGCCTGTTTCTGGGTCAGTCATCTGCTGATGCTGTGGTGCTGCTGGCTGCTTTGGCAGGGGAGCTGGGTTCAGACCGTCGTCAACCTGAACAACTACGCGCCCATCTCCGGCATCTCCGTCGGCACGATGTATGCGGCGGGCCTGTTTGCGGCAGCCTTCTTCGCCCTGATCATATTGCGCAATCTCTGGCGCTCGATCCGGCCCGGTCGGAGCGAGGAGATCAGGCCCGACGGATCCTCGCTGCCCGCCCGGGGCGAGGGCGACGACCGATGAGCGCATTCGTCTTTCTCGGGTCGCTTCTGGGGGCGATCGGGATCGGCATGCCGATCGCCTTCGCCCTGATGGTCTGCGCTGTCGCAATGATGGTGTCGATGGGCAACGTCAACGCCCAGATACTGGCGCAGAAGCTGATCGACGGGGCCGACAGCTATCCGCTTATGGCGATTCCGTTCTTCCTGCTTGCGGGCGAACTGATGAACGTCGGCGGCCTGTCCCAGCGGATCGTCAACGCGGCGATGAGCCTGTTTGGTCATTTCCGCGGCGGGCTCGGATACGTGGTGATCGGCACCGGCGTGCTTCTGGCCAGCCTCTCCGGCTCCGCTATCGCCGACACGGCGACGCTCGCCGTGATGCTTCTGCCGCTGATGCGCCGTGCGGGCTACGACGTCGGCCGGTCGGCGGGCCTGATGGCAGCCACCGGTATCATCGCGCCGGTGATCCCGCCGTCGGTTGGGTTCATTCTGCTCGGCGTGACGGCGAACCTGTCGATCACGAGCCTGTTCATGGCCGGTATCGTTCCGGGCCTGCTGATGGCTGTGATGCTGGTCGCTGCCTGGTGGTGGGTGTCGGCGCGTGACGGGACGGAGCCGCTGCCGCGGCGCTCCGGTCGGGAAGTCTGGCATGCGATCCGCTCGGCGTCCTGGGCCCTCGTCATGCCGGTGATCATCGTCGGCGGGCTCAAGTTCGGCGTCTTCACGCCAACCGAGGCGGGCATCATCGCGGCAGCCTACGCCCTTTTCGTCAGCCTTCTGGTCTACCGGGAGATGGGCCTCGGCGATCTCTATGCGGCAATCCTGAGTGCGGCGAAAACCACCTCCGTCATCATGCTGCTCGTCGCGGCATCGATGGTGTCCGCCTGGCTCATCACCATCCTGAACCTGCCCGGTCAGGTGGCGACGCTGCTGCAGCCGTTCGCCGACTCACAGACGCTGCTGCTGCTCATGATCGTGGTCGTCGTGCTGGTCATCGGCATGGTGCTCGATTTCACGCCCGCCATTCTCATCCTCATTCCGGTGCTCATGCCGGTCGTCAAATCCGCCGGAATCGATCCGGTCTACTTCGGCGTCGTCTTCATCATCACCTCCGCGATCGGAATGATCACCCCTCCGGTCGGCGTGGTTCTGAATGCCGTGTGCGGCGTTGGAAAGGTGCCGATGGAGGTGGCGGTTAGGGGACTGATCCCGTTCCTCATCGCGGAGGTCGCCGTGCTCCTGCTGCTGATCCTCTTCCCGGCCATCGTCACCGTGCCGGGAGAGTTCTTGGCCGGACGATAACTGCTCAACCATAAAAAGGGAGAAGTGACATGAAACGCCTGGGAACAACCCTACTTGCCGCGGGACTGGCGCTTGCCGCCGGCAGCGTTGCCGCACAGGAAGCGCGCCTGGGTTACGTGCCGATCGAAACGCACCCGGTGGGGAAGGCGGTCGAAAGGTTCGCCGAACTGGTCGCGGAAAAGAGCGACGGCCGCCTCACCATTGACACCTATTGTTGCGGAACCATCGGCAACGAACCTCAGCTCCAGTCCTCGCTGCAGGGGGGCTTCGTGCAGCTGATGGTCGGCCCGACGTCGAATCTCGTGGGCGCGGTTCCGGCCTTCGGCATCTTCGATCTGCCGTTCTTCTATGCGGATTTCGACGCCGTCGACGCCGTCATGGACGGCCCGGTCGGCGACGAGTTGTTCAACCGGCTGGAGGAGATCGGCATCGTCGGTCTCGCCTATTGGGACAACGGCTTCCGTCACATGACCAACGCCGTGCGCCCGATCGAAAAGCTGGAAGACATCGACGGTCTGAAGATCCGCGTGATCCCGAACCCGCTCTTCATCGAAACCTTCCAGGCTGTCGGCGCGAACCCGGTGCCGCTGCCCTATCCGGAACTCTACAACGCTCTCGAAAGCGGTGCTGTGGAGGCGCAGGAAACCCCGGTCGGGCTGACCTATTCCGACAAGTTCTACGAGGTGACGGACTATCTGACCCTCACAGGCCACGTCTACAGCCCGTATGTGCTGCTCGCCAGCAAGAGCTGGTTCGACGGTCTTTCCGAGGAAGACCGGGCGATCGTCGAGGAAGCTGCCCAGGAAACCGAGGCTTACCAGCGCGGACTGTCGCGGGACGCCGCCGATCACATCGCTCACACGCTGCTCGTGGAAGAGGGCATGGAAGTGATCGAACTCGCCCCCGAAGAACAGGAAAAGCTGCGCCAGGCGGTCGAGCCGGTGATCGAAAAGTTCTCCGGCAATATCGGGCCCGATCTGATCGAACAGGCCCGCAAGGATATGGCCGCGGCCAAGTCGGAATAACCCGACATCCGAACCCGGGCGGGACAGGCTGAGCCGGTCCCGTCCGTCCCACGACGTTCGTCATCCAAAAATCTGAGGCGTGTCCGGTTTCGGGCCCTGTTTGCCCGGGCACGGGAGCGGTGCGCCTGACCGAAGCCCCGTCACGGAGTTCTGTTTCCGCTCGTCGGAGCTGGCCGTGCGCTACCAGAGGAGCCTTTCCCGATGCGATTGATCCAGTTCGAAACCGACGACCGGTCGCGTGCCGTCGGCATCGTAGATGGCGATACCATTCGCCGCGTCTCGTCCGTTGCGACGATGCGCGAGCTTGCCCTGAAGGCGATCGCCAACGGTCGCACGCTCGCCGCAGAGGTCGAGGCTGCGGGGACCGAGGAGACCTACGACTACGGCACCCTTCTCGAAGAGATGCGGGTTCTGGTGCCGCTCGACCACGAAGACCCCGCCCACTGCCTGATCGCGGGCACGGGGCTTACGCACATGGGCAGCGCGGCGGCGCGCGACCAGATGAATCAGAAGGTGCAGGAGGGAGGCGAGCAGTCGCTGACGGACTCCATGCGCATGTTCAAGTGGGGCATGGAGGGCGGTCGCCCCGAGGGCGGTGAGCCGGGCGTTCAGCCGGAGTGGTTCTACAAGGGCGATGGGTCCATCGTCGTGCGCCCCGGAGCATCCTATCCTGTTCCGGCGTTCGCCGAAGACGAGGGAGAGGAGCCGGAGGTTGTCGGCCTTTATGTCGTCGGTCCCGATGGCAAGCCGTATCGGCTGGGGTTTGCGATCGGTAACGAGGCGACTGACCACGTTATGGAAAAGAAAAACTATCTGTACCTGCCGCACGCGAAGCTGCGCCATTGCTCCTACGGTCCGGAATTGCGCGTCGGCGACCTGCCGCGCCATATCGAGGGCACGGTCCGGATCCGCCGGAACGGTGACGTTCTGTGGGAGAAAAGCTTTCCGACCGGGGAAGACAACATGTGTCATTCGCTGGCGAACCTGGAGTTTCATCACTTCAAGTACGAGCAGCACTTGCGGCCCGGCGATGTCCATGTCCAGTTCATGGGCACCTCGGTGGCTTCCTTTGCCGATGGGATCAAGACGGAGGACGGCGACGTCTTCGAGATCAGCATTCCGGATTTTGGCCGCCCGCTGGTGAACGGAACGGTTCGGACCCCGGTGCCGTACGCCATGTCGAGCATGGCTGTTCTCTAGTTCTGACAATGCAAAGGGAGATCGCGCAGGCGGTGTTGCCGTAAGCGGCAAGCCGATGCCATGAAGGCAGGGTTCCGGCTTCTTCGCCCGGACCCCGGCATGTATCAGAATCTCAGGATCTGGAGCCCGCGATGGCACTCATTACCTACCTCACCCGGATTCAGTTCGAAGCGGGCTCGGTGAGGCTTCTTAGTGAGGAACTGAAGCTCGCGGGTGTCCGGTCCCCCCTGATCGTGACGGACCGGGGTCTGCTGACCGCCGGACTGGTCGAGCGCGTGATCGAGGCCGGCGGGCTTCCGGCTGATACGCCGATCTTTTCCGATACGCCCGAGAACCCGACGGAAGCAGCGGGCCGCGAAGCGGTCGCCTTTTTTCATGAAAGGCGTTGTGACGGCGTGGTGGGCCTCGGCGGAGGATCGCCCATCGATCTGGCCAAGGTGGTGTCGCTGCTCGTCACACATCCCGAACCGCTCGAACAGTATGCGGTCATTCTCGGAGGTCTCGACCGCATCACCTCGCGCAAACCGCCGGTGGTCGCGGTTCCGACCACAGCCGGTACCGGGAGCGAGGTGGGCCGGGCGGCGCTGATCACCCTGGAGGACGGCCGCAAACTGGGGTTCATCTCGCCTCACATGATCCCGACCGTCGCCCTGTGCGACCCGGAACTGACGCTTGGCCTGCCGCCGCTTCTGACCGCAGCGACGGGCATGGATGCAGTAACCCACTGCATCGAGACCTATCTGAGCCCGAAGTTCAATCCGCCGGCGGAAGCCATCGCCCTCGATGGGCTTCGGCGGGCCACTCGCTCGCTGCGCCGTGCGGTGGAGGATGGAAGCGACCTGGGCGCCCGCAGCGAGATGATGATGGCCGCGCTCGAAGGCGGCATGACCTTCCAGAAGGGCCTTGGGGCGGTTCATTCCATTTCCCACCCGCTCGGAGGGGTAAAGGGAACCCGGCTCCATCACGGCACCATCAACGCTGTGCTTTTGCCGCCGGTGCTGCAGTTCAACCAGTCAGCCGCACCCCACAAATATCCGCAGCTCGCAGAGGCGCTCGGCCTTGCACCCAACGCGGATCTCGCGTCGGCGATCGAGACACTGAATGAGGATCTCGGTCTGCCGAAGACGCTCTCGCAGATGGGGGTGCCCGAAGAATGTCTTCGGGACGTCGCGGAAGCCGCGGTCAAGGATCATTCCACGGCGTCAAATCCACGCCCGGTCGGCGCGGAGGATTTCATGGCCATCATGAAATCGGTATGGGATTGATGGCAGCCATTTTCCGGTTCACGGAAGTCAACCTCCGCCGGAACATGAATCGATCTCTCCGCCGGCTCAGGAGCCTGCGACCATCGTCGCAAGCCTCCGGCCGAGGGGCCGTTGCGGGTCGGCAAGATCGAGAACGACGGAGAGATGGTTGAGCCGGTATTCCGGCCGGATCTCCGTGGCCTGACCGCTTTCGCTCAGGAGCGCGTCGAGAGCTGCCGCCTGATCGTGGAAAGGCGCAGTTTCTTCGCTCCCGTAAGCCAGGACCCGTAGCGGCCCGTCCAGGTGTCGCGCGCTGAGGGGAGACCACGCGGCGGCTTCGTCCGCCGTCATCCGTATCTCGGATTTGAGGAAGCTCTCGGGAATGTCGGACAGGTCGTAGATGCCGCTGACGAGAAGAAGCCCTTTCACCGGCACCAGGTCCGGCGGTGAGGCGTCGCCCGGAGCTTCGGCTGCGAGCAGGCACGCGAGATGGGCGCCTGCGGAGTGGCCGCTGGCGGTGAAGCGTGCAGGGTCGGCTCCGATGGCAGGAGCGATATCGCAGAGATATCTGGCAGCGTTCCGGACCTGCTCGACGATCGCGGCGAGCCGTGTGCCGGGCATAAGGTCGTAGCTTATCAGCGCGGCGATGCCGCCCGACGCGATGACGGGTGCGGCAACCAGCGTGTGTGCTTCCTTGCTGCCGGATCGCCAGTAGCCCCCGTGCACGAACATGTGCAACGGTGCTCCCGGCGTCGGGTCCTCGGGAAACACCAGGTCGAGACATTGGCGGGGCGTCGGCCCGTATCTGAGGTCGCGTTCCATGCGGACGCGGGCGGCAAGCGAACGACTGCGCGCTTCGGTTTCCGCCATGATGGCATCGAAGTCCGGGATGAAATCCCGGTTCCGATATGGATCGTGCATGTCCATCTCAGCCCTCCGACCCTGCTTCGGTGACGGCAAGAAGGTGCGCCCGGCTGTGGCGCAGCCGCGGCGACCCGGCTGTCAGAACTCGACGGCGAAATACTTTGGTTCCAGGAACTCCAGGATCCCCGTCACCCCGCCTTCGCGGCCCAGGCCGCTCTGCTTCGTGCCGCCGAACGGGGCGGCCGGATCCGACATCAGGCCGCGGTTGATGCCGATCATTCCGGTGTCGATCCGCCGTCCAACGCGCATCGCCTGCATGATGTCGCGCGAATAGACGTAGGCGGCAAGGCCATGTTCCGTGTCGTTGGCGAGCTGCACGGCCTCGTCTTCGGTCCGGAACCGGTACACCGGCGCCACAGGTCCGAAGATTTCCTCGTGGGCGATCTCCGCGTCGGTCGGCACGTTTTCCAGCACGGTGGGTGGATAGTAGAAGCCATCTCTGGTCAGCCGGTCGCCGCCGGTCACGACGCGGGCACCGCGTGCCCTGGCATCGGCGACGAGCCGATCGATCTTGTCGACGGCCTGGGGCGTGATCATCGGTCCGCATTGAGTCTGCGGATCATAGCCCGGGCCAATCTTAAGGGCCGCCATGCGCGCAGCCAGCCCCTCCACGAAGGCGTCGTGGATGCCGCTCTGCACATAGAAGCGGTTGGCGGCCGTGCAGGCCTCGCCGCCATTTCGCATCTTGGCGATCATAGCTCCGTCGAGCGCTGCCTCGAGATCGGCGTCGTCGAAGACCAGGAAAGGCGCGTTGCCGCCCAGCTCCATGGAGCAGTGCACGACGGATTTTGCCGCTTCGGCCAACAGCGTCCGGCCGACACCGGTGGAGCCCGTGAAGGAGAGTTTGCGGACCCGGGGATCGGCCAGCATGGCCGCCGTTACCGGTCCCGGCTGCGCGGTCGTCAGCACGTTCACCACCCCGGCGGGAACTCCGGCCTCTTCGCCGAGGCGTGCCATGGCGTAGGCGGTCAACGGTGTCTCGGCCGCGGGCTTGAGAATGACGGTGCAACCGGCGGCAAGCGCCGGAGCGATCTTGCGGGTCGCCATCGCCGCCGGGAAATTCCAGGGCGTGATGAGGACCGCAATTCCGATCGGTTCATGGTCGACAAGGATATTGTGCGCCCCGGAGGGGGTGTGACGGAATTCGCCGCCGATCCGGGTGGCTTCTTCCGCGTACCATCGAAAGAATTCGGCCGCATAGGCCACTTCGCCGCGAGCGTCCGCGAGCGCCTTGCCGTTCTCCAGCGAGATCAGGACCGCGAGTTCCTCGGCACGCTCGCGCATCAGCTCGAACCAGCGCCGCAGGATTTCCGAACGTTCCCGCGGCGCGGTGCTGCGCCATCCGGCTGCTGCCGCCTCGGCCGCATCCACCGCGCTCAGGGCTTCATCGACACCCGCGTCGGCGACCTCGACGAGGAGGTCCCCGGTCGATGGGTCGATCACCGCGATTCCGTCTCCTGCGAGCCAGTTCCCGCCGATGTAGAGCCCGGCAGCATGGCGGTGCGGATCGGCATAGCCGTTAAAGGCCGCGGGACGAGTCATGAGGGTCTCCATCAGTGTGCCGCAGCAATGTCGAGGTCGCCGCGATAGGCCGCGCCGACCAGCCGGCGCATGTCGGGCAGCGTGAGCGGGCGCGGATTGTTCTGGACGAGCCTGGCGATGCCGCAGGACTGCTCGGCCACCCAGTCCAGCTTCTCCTCGGCCAGGCCGAGATCCTTGAGCGTGCCGGGAATGCCGATGCGGCCGAAGAGGGCCGCGACTGCTGGGATCACCTCCGCACCCGAGCCCAGGCCCATCTTGACGGCGAGTTGGTCGAGCTCCGGTTCGATAGACGGTGCATTCCAGGACATGACGTAGGGCATCAGGCAGGCGACCCCGGCGCCGTGGGCGGTATGGGTGAGGGCGCCGACGGGGTATTGAATGGCATGGGCCGCGGCGGTTCCGGCGACGCCGAAGGCAAGACCGGCGGTGGTTGCACCGAGCATGACCTTGGCGCGTGCGGGTTCGTTCATGCCGTCCCGACAGGCTGCCTCGAGCCCGTCCCACAGCAACTCGACCGCGGTCAGGGCAAACTGGTCGGATGTGGTGTTCTTGCCGATGAAGACCCGTTCCTGTGTCAGGTCGGGTTCCGGCCGGCGGCGGACCGCAGTGAAGGCCTCGATCGCATGGGTCAGCGCATCGGCACCTGCGATCGCAGTCAGCGACGCAGGGCAGGTCAGCGTCAGGTCCGGATCGCAGATCGAGGCGGTGGGAATCAGGTGCGGGGAGGAGATGCCGACCTTGAGCTGCCGTTCGGTGTCGGACAGGACCGCCACGGGCGTCGCCTCGGAGCCGGTGCCGGCCGTCGTCGGAACCGCGATCAGGGGCATCATGGGGCCGGGCACGCGGAACTCGCCATAATAGTCCTGCGGCCGTCCCCCGTGGGTCAGCAGGACCGCGACGCACTTCGCCATGTCGAGGCACGAGCCGCCCCCCACACCGATTACGAGGTCAGGCGCGAACCCGCGCGCCTTCTCGGCGCTGATCACGGCCGTGTCGACGGGCACGTCGGGCAGTGTCGACCCGTCGATACGTACCTCGAGGCCGGCGGCCTTGAGGTTGGCGGTCAGACGCAGGAATTCGCCATCTTCCGCCAGTCGTTCGTCGGTGATCACCAGTGCGCGCCGGCCATGCCTTCCGGCCACCCTGGCCAGGGCGTCGCGCTGACCGGAGCCGAAGATCAGCTCTTTGGGTGCCCTGATCGCGCCGAATAGTGTCATGCTCTCTCCTGTTATCTGTCAGCCGACCGAGAGGGCCTGGATCTGGTCATAAAGGGCGTCCGGCAGCTCGATGCCGGCTTCGAGGGAGTGCTGCCTGCGGGCACGCATTCGGTCGCCCGGGATCGCGATCGGGCGGGCCGGATCAGCGGCGCGCGATCCGCGGACGCGATCGAGGTAGGACGCCACTCCGGCGGCCCGGGCGTCTCCGGCGTTGGGATCGATCAGGATGATGAGGTCGCCCTTGTTCGCCACCTCGGTCGCATCCAGCGTCCCGTGGACCTCGGGTGCGAAATCCGATCCGGCGAGCGTGGCGACCAGAAGTTCGAAAGCCAGTCCCAGGCCATAGCCCTTGGCATCGCCGAAGGGCGCTATGGCGCCTGACTTTGCGGCTTCCGGGTCGGTCGTCCGGTTCCCGTCAGCGTCAACCGCCCAGTCGTCGGGAACGGGCCGGCCGGTCAGGGCGTGGTGGTGGATCTTACCCATCGAGACGCGGCTCGTGGCGAGGTCCAGAACGAACGGCTCGGCACCGGTCGGGATGCCGATTGCGATCGGATTGGTGCCCAGCATCGCTTCGGTGCCGCCGAACGGGTGCACCAGCGCTTCGCTGGTGGTCAGGACCACCGCGATCAGGTTCTGACGGGCGGCGGCTTCGACATAGTAGGCGAGCATGCCGATGTGATTGGCGTTTCGGATCGCAGCCAACACGATGCCGCGCGACTGCACGGCTTCCGAAAGCCGCCCGATGGTGTCCATCACAACGACCGGCCCGAGGCCGCGCTGTCCGTCCACCGCGAGTGCGCCAGGCCGGGTCCAGCGCGCCGAACCGGTCGCGTCGGGATCCGCCAGACCGGTCCGGATCCTGGCGATAATCTGAGGCAGCCTCTGAAGTCCGTGTGACGGCAAACCGCGCAGTTCCGCTTCCATCAGGACTTCGGCCTGAAGGCTGGCATTGGGGTTCGCAACTCCCTGCCGGGAGAGGGCTTTCTTCGCCAGGACCCTCAGGCTTTCGACCGGAACCAGCACGTCTTCGTTCCCAAAAAATCAGATCATATATGATATCGGATTTGACATTCGATATCGTATCAGTGTTAGAGTTAGCCTTGTCAAGGATGCTGATATCGGGATGGGACGGGATGGCAGTGACGACGGCTCGGGGCGAGAAGGGCAGCTTCATGCGCCCCTCCAGCATTGCTCAGAGCATCCACGAGCAAATCTACGAGCGGATCATGTCGCTGGAAATTCCGCCCGGGGCCCGGATCACGATCGACGGACTGGCTCGGGAACTGGACGTCTCACAGACGCCGGTGCGCGAGGCGCTCACCCGCCTCGAGCGGGAGGGCCTCGTTCGCAAGGCTCACATGATCGGCTACTCGGCGGCTCCCCAGCTGACCCGCAAGGAGTTCGAGGATCTCTACAAGTTCCGCCTGATGCTCGAGCCGGAAAGTGCGCGTCAGGCCTGCCTCAGGCTGACGCCGGAAACGCTGGCCCGCATCGAGGCGGCTGCGGCGGATATGGAGGAAGGGGAGCCGCCGGTTGATCGCAACAGTCGGTATTCCCGCTTCGCGCGGTCAGACGCTCATCTCCACGACGAGATCCTGAAGGTGGCCGACAATGACATCGTCCGGCAGGCCATAAACGATCAGCACGTCCATCTGCACATCTTTCGGCTGATGTTCCACAGCCGGGTGACGCAAGAGGCCCTGGAGGAGCATGAGCGGCTGCTCGAGGCTTTCCGCGCAGGTGACGCGGAAGCGGCTTACGAAGCGATGTACGACCATATCAGCCGCTCGCGCTCGCGTCTCACGGCCGCGTTCGAATGAGTGCCGCTTTGACCCGCGATGAGGCCATTGAATACGCGCCGGAAGCGCCCGTTCTGCATGCGGAGGCGCTGTCCAAGGCGTACGGCCCGATCACGGTACTGCGCGACGTCAGCCTCGATATCCGCGCCGGCGAGGTTCACGCCATCATCGGCGAGAACGGAGCAGGCAAATCCACGCTGATGAAGCTGCTCTCCGGTCACGCAGAACCAACGAGCGGCACGCTTTCCATGTCGGGCGCACCGGTTTCCTTCGATGACGCCGTGCAGGCGGAGGACGCCGGCATCGTTCTGGTGCACCAGGAAATTCTGCTCGCCCCGGATCTGACCGTCGCCCAGAACCTTTTCCTCGGCCGCGAAATATCGCGCGGGTTCGCCGTCGACGACCGAGCCATGAACCGGCGCACCGCCGAGGTTCTGGCGCGTGTGGGCTCCACGGCCCGGCCGACCGATCGCGTCGGCGACATGCCGCTTGCCCAGCAGCAGCTGTTCCAGATCGCACGCGCGCTGCTCGACGAGCGCAAGGTGGTGATCATGGACGAGCCGACCGCGATGCTCGCCAACGACGAGGTGGACGCTCTGTTCGACATCGTCCGTGCTCTGAGCGAGCACGGCGTCGCGGTCCTGTATATCTCCCACCGCCTGGAAGAGGTGGAGGCTCTCGCCGACCGTGTCACCGTCCTGCGGGACGGCCGGATGATCGGAACCTGGCCGGCCGCCGACCTGGACCAGCGCCAGATGGCGGAACTGATGGTCGGTCGCGAGCTCTCCATGCTGTACCCGCCGAAGCGCGGCGCGGCATCGGGCGAGCCGGTGCTGGCGGTTGAGGATCTTTCCGTCGATCACGGCCGGGTCGTGGGATCGTTCACGGTCCGCGCGGGCGAAGTGCTCGGTATCGGGGGCATGATCGGGGCAGGGCGCACCGAACTGATGGAAGGCCTCATGGGCCTGCGTCCTGCGCAGTCGCGGTCGATCGCGGTCGCGGGAACTTCGGTCGCGAAACATGATGTCGACGCGATGATGGCCGCGGGCGTCGTCTATCTGACCGAGGACCGAAAGGGCAAAGGGCTGCTCCTCAACGAGGGGCTGGGGTCCAATCTGACGCTTCAGGCGCTGGACATGGTCAACCCGAGCCTCCGGCTCAACGGCCGCAAGGAGGCGCAGCTCCTGCAGACGGCGATCGAGGAATACGACATCCGTGTCGGGTCGCTTGCCGTCGAGGCCGGAAAGCTCTCGGGCGGCAATCAGCAGAAACTGCTCCTGGCGAAGGTCATGCTGGCGGATCCTTCCGTCGTCATCATCGACGAACCAACCCGCGGCATCGATATCGGCAACAAGAGCCAGATCTACAGCTTCATCGACGGGCTCGTCCGGGCCGGCAAGGCCTGCATCGTCATCTCCTCCGAACTGCCCGAGCTGGTCGGGCTGGCGGATCGCGTCCTGGTGATGCGCGCGGGCCGCTTCGTCGCCGAGCTGACCGGCGACGACATCACGGAACAGAACATCGTCTACGCCGCCGCCAGCAGCGGCAAAGACACCGAGGGGGGAAAGCGCACATGAGCAGCGCCGAACGCGCAGCCGGTCCGCAAAGCGAAGGCTTCAAGATCCGCTGGGGCGATCTCGCTCCGTTCATCGCGCTCGCGATGATCGTTCTCCTGGGCGTGCTGATCAATTCCAACTTCATGTCGGGAAACAACATCCTGAACGTGATGACGCGCAGCGCCTTCATCGCGATCATCGGCGTCGGCGCGACCTTCGTCATCGCCACCGGCGGGCTGGACCTGTCCGTCGGGTCGATGATGGCGTTCGTCACCGGCATCATGATCATGGCGATGAACGCAATGGCTCCGGCAATCGGGGTATGGGCCATTCCCGCCGGCGCGCTGGTCGCCCTGGTGGTCGGTTCGCTCTGCGGGCTGATGAACGGAATGATCATCACAGTCGGCCGGATCGAGCCCTTCATCGTGACGCTCGGCACGATGGGCATCTTCCGCGCCTTCATCACGTTCATGTCCGACGGCGGGTCGCTGTCGATCGACCGCAGCCTGCGCAGTGCCTACAGGCCCGTCTATTTCGGCGACTTTCTCGGCATCCCGTATCCGGTGCTGATCACCATCGTGATCGCCCTCGTCGGGGCCTTCCTGCTCTACCGGACGAAGTACGGACGCCGGGTCACCGCTGTCGGGTCGAACGCCGACGTCGCCCGCTTCTCGGGCGTCCACGTCGGGCGCGTGCGGACGCTCGCCTTCGTCATCCAGGGCTTCTGCGTGGCGGTTGCGGCGATCTGCTACGTCCCGCGGCTGGGGGCGGCCACGCCGACGACCGGACAGCTCTGGGAGCTGCAGGTGATCACCGCCGTCGTCATCGGCGGCACGCTCCTGCGCGGCGGCAAGGCGCACATCTGGGGCACCGTCGCCGGCGCGCTCATTCTCGAGATCATCGCCAACGTCATGGTCCTCTCGGACATGGTGTCGGAATACCTGGTGGCTGCGGTGCAGGGGGCGATCATCATCATCGCCATGCTGGCACACCGCTTCACAAAGGCGCGCTGAACGCGCGGCAATCAAGAATCCAACGAGGAGGAAAGTATGAAGACAAGACATCAAGGAGTGGCCACGCTTTCGGCCGCAGTGGTTGCGGGGCTGCTCGCCGCCACCGCAGCGCAGGCCCAGGACAAGGAGTTCACGATCGCGGTCTCCATCCCGGCCGCCACCCACGGCTGGACCGGCGGCGTGGTCTATCACGCCCAGGAAGCGGAGAAGCAGCTCGAGGCCGCCTTTCCGAACATCGACGTGATCGTGTCGACCGCCTCGTCGGCGACGGCGCAGGTCTCCTCGCTGGAGGACCTGTCCGCCACCAACGAACTCGACGCGCTGGTCATCCTGCCGTTCACTTCGGAAGAGCTGACCGGGCCGGTTGAACAGGTCGCCTCCAACGGCACCTTCATCACCGTGGTGGACCGCGGCCTGGCGGATCCGTCGATCCAGGATCTCTACGTGGCCGGCGACAACATCGCGGTGGGGGCAAACACGGCCAAGTGGCTCGTCGACAAGCTCGGCGGCGAGGGCGAGATCGTGGTCCTGCGCGGCATCCCGACGGTGATCGACGACGAGCGCATCAAGGGCTTCAGGGACGTCATCGATGAGACGGACATCGAGATCCTCGACATCCAGTACGCCAACTGGAATCAGGACGAAGCCTTCACCCTCATGCAGGACTATCTCGCGCGCTACCCGAACATCGATGCGGTCTGGGCGAACGACGACGACATGCTGCTCGGTGTTCTGGAAGCCGTGGACGAAGCCGGCCGGGACGACATCAAGTACGCCCTCGGCGGCAACGGCATGAAGCAGGTGATCGAGATGGTGAAGGCGGGCGACGAGCGGACCCCCATCTCCACGCCCTATCCGCCGTCGATGATCGCGTCAGCCATGTACATGACGGCGGCGCAGTTCGCCGGACAGGCGCCGATGCGGGGATCCTTCAAGCTGGACGCGCCCCTTATCACGCCGGAGAACGCGGACCAGTTCTACTTCCCTGATTCCCCGTTCTGACGACGCCCTAACGGTCCGGCCGCCCGAACGGGCCGGCCGGACCCGCATCCCGATCAGCAGGAGCCCCCATGAGCGGCAAGAAAATCCTCATGCTCACCGGTGAGTTCACCGAAGAGTACGAAATCTACGTCTACCAGCAGGGCATGGAGGCGGTCGGCCACACGGTGCACGTGGTCTGCCCCGACAAAA
Source organism: Amorphus orientalis (assembly GCF_030814015.1). Lineage (NCBI taxonomy): Bacteria > Pseudomonadati > Pseudomonadota > Alphaproteobacteria > Hyphomicrobiales > Amorphaceae > Amorphus > Amorphus orientalis. The sequence goes on along the minus strand of NZ_JAUSUL010000010.1, from coordinate 795 downwards.
AGGCCGGCGACCTGATCAAGACCTCGCTGCACGACTTCGAGGGCGACCAGACCTACACGGAGAAGCCGGGCCACTTCGCCGAGATCAACAAGACCTTCTCGGAGGCCGAAGCCGAGCTGGAAAGCTACGACGCTGTTTACGCGGCAGGCGGGCGAGGGCCGGAGTACATTCGGACCGATCCGCGCATCCAGGCGATGGTGCGGCACTTCCACGAGGCCGGGAAGCCGATCTTCACGATCTGCCACGGCGTCCAGATCCTGATGGCCGTGCCGGAGGTGCTGAAGGGGAAGGAAGTCGCCGGTCTCGGCGCCTGCGCCCCCGAAGTCACCGCCGTCGGCGGCATCTATATCGACGTCGCGCCGAAGGACGCCCACGTCCACGGGACCATGGTTTCGGCGAAGGGATGGACCGGCCTGGCGGCGTTCATGCGCGAGTGCCTGAAGGTCCTGGGGACCGAGATCCGCCACACCTGAGCAGAGGCGGCTGCTGCGCCGCCATTCACAGGACCAGGAGAGCTGCAGCTTTCGGGCTGCGGCTCTGCTTGCTGAGAAGCGGACTGCATCTCCTGGCCGGACGCGACGCCGTGGCCGATGACAAGTCGAAGCCGGCACTATCTCGTTTCGAATTTTCGCCAGTTGTTCGCGGGCTGATCCCGGCAGGTTTGGGATAGCTGCCAGCAATCAATATCAAGGAAATTCGCCCTGCAGGCGAACGCGTCCTGCGATGTGGGGCCCGAATTGTTCCGAGTGTCCCGCGACCGGAGGCGGTCGCGAATCTGACCACCCCGCGCTGCCC
>NZ_JAUSUL010000009.1 GCF_030814015.1 Amorphus orientalis | reverse complement strand
ACGCCTCAACACAACGCCCCGAAAATGCCTCGGCTACAGAACACCCGCCGAGGTCTTCCTAAAACGACTGTTGCACTTCAAATGTGAATCCACCTCCCCGCTTTCGCGGGGATGAGCGGAGGATGGGGCTGGCGCTGAGCCACTATTCGACACGCCTGGAAGGCAAAGTCACAGACGAATTGCCGACACGGCCCCGCTCTGCCGCACGGCAGGCTGAATCCTGTAGGCCCCGATCAAACGTCCTTCTTTCCGCTCGTCCCCGCGAAAGCGGGGATCCAGGGCGATTTTTCTCCGCTCACGCGAGCTCACTTCGTTCGCCGCTGAGCGAAGGCGGCTTCTTCCTTCCCTGTCGCTTCGCTCCGCGTCACTTGAACGGCCGGCGCGCAATCGCGCACTGGTGCCTTAATCAATCTGAGTATTTGTGTTGGTGTTAATAGGAAAAAAATCCTTGACAGCGTGACGCTGGTTCGGTAGGGTTCAGGCATCGTCGGACAGGTGCGGCCGAGAGGGCCGGCCAGCACGGCGGAGAACTCCAAATCCAGGAGATCTCGCGGGTCTGGAGATCCTGCCGACCTGCCGACCTGCCGACCTGCCGACCTGCCGACTTACCGAACTGCCCAACTACCGAACGACCGAATTTTCTCGACAGGCGCGGCGATTTCGCACGCGCCTTTTTTCGTGCCCGGACCGTGGGGGCGGCTGGATCCAGCGATGACAGAGACCCACCGCTTCGTGCCCGACTGGGCGGCGATCCGCGTCGCCTTCGAGGCGGGGGAGTGGTCGCAGCGCAAGATCGCGGAGAGCTACGGGGTATCGGAATCCGGGCTGCGGACCCGGGCGGACCGTGAGGGCTGGGATCGCAGCCGGCGTCCGAAGCTCGGGCCCGCGGCGGCGAAACGAGCCCGGCCGATGCCGGCGGGGCCGAACCCGACGACCCGCAAGGTCGGGCGGCCGGCGGGACGGACGCCCGGCGAGCGGGCGGCAATGGTCGGCCGGCTCTACCGGGTCTTCGAGGCCCGGATCGCAGCGCTGGAGGCCCGGTTCGACCCTGAGGCGACCATCGACACGGAACGCGACACCAAGGTGCTGGCGGCGCTGGCCCGCACCCTCGACACGCTGATCGCGCTCGACCGGAAGGCCCGGTCGGAGGGCGCGGAGGCGCCGGCCGGGGAGAATGACGATATCGACGCCCTCAGACAGGACCTTGCGCGCCGCCTTGATCGCCTCGCTGGACGCCCTGACGGCGGATGAGCGGGCGGTCTTCCTGGCCGGGCTGCCGCACGAGACGGTGCGCTGGCTCGCGCGGGAATGGCTGTTCCAGGCCCGCGACGAGCAGCTGCCGCCGGACGGCGACTGGACCGTCTGGCTGATCCTCGGCGGACGCGGCGCGGGAAAGACCCGGGCGGGCGCGGAATGGGTGAAGGGGATGGCGCTCGGCAGGGACGGGTTCGCGCCGGCGCCGGTCGGACGGATCGCGCTGGTCGGCGAGAACCTGATCGATGCGCGCGCCGTCATGGTGGAGGGGGTGTCCGGGATACTGGCCGTTCATGCGGCCGACGAGCGGCCGGCCTGGCAGCCCTCCCGGCGGCGGCTTGAATGGAAGAACGGGGCGATCGCGGAGCTTTACTCGGCCGACGATCCGGAAAGCCTGCGCGGGCCCCAGTTCGGCGCCGCCTGGGCCGACGAACTGGCCAAGTGGCGGCAGGCGGAGGCGGCCTGGGACATGCTACAGTTCGCGCTCAGGCTGGGCGAGCGCCCGCGCCAGGCGGTGACGACGACGCCCCGGGCGATCCCGCTCCTGAAACGGCTGATCGCCGCGCCGGGAACGGCGGTGGCGCGGATGCCGACCAGGGACAACGCGGCCAATCTGGCGCCCGGTTTTCTGGAGGCGGTGGTGGGCCGCTATCGCGGCACGCGGCTCGGCCGGCAGGAGCTGGACGGCGAGATCCTGACGGACCGCGAGGACGCGCTGTGGAGCCGGGACGCGGTGGAGCGGGCGCGGGTGGACGCGGCGCCGGAGCTGACGCGCATCGTGGTGGCGGTGGATCCGCCGGCCTCGGGCGGCCGCGCCTCCGTCTGTGGCATCGTGGCGGCCGGGCTTGGAACCGACGGGCTCGGCTACGTGGTGGCCGACGACACGGTGACGGCGGCGGCCCCCGACGTGTGGGCAGCGCGGGCGGTGGCGACCTGGCGCCGGCTGGAGGCGGATGCGCTGGTGGCGGAAATCAACCAGGGCGGCGACATGGTGGCCGCGGTGATCCGGCAGGTGGACGCCGGCGTGCCGGTGCGCGCCGTGCGGGCAAGCCGGGGCAAGTGGCTCAGGGCCGAGCCGGTCGCGACGCTCTATGCCCAGGGCCGGGTGCGCCATGCCGGCGTCTTCCCGGAGCTGGAGGACGAGCTGTGCGCGTTCGGCCCGGACGGACAGGCCAACGGGCGCTCGCCGGACCGGCTGGATGCGCTGGTCTGGGCGCTCACCGACCTGATGCTGGCGCCCGGCGGGAGGCCCGCGATCCGGCGGGTGTGAGGGCGTCCGGGCGCTTCAATCCATCGCGATGCAGAGCCGCGCGGAGCCGGCATTGTCGGACAGGGCGGTGTCGTTGATGCGGAATCCGAACCGGCCGCCGAACTCCAGATAGTTAAGGATCGCTTGCGTGACCTCGCCTTCGAAAACGTAGAAATCGACGATGTCCACACCGTCGGTGACAAGAAGTCGCCCGAACGGGAGGCTCGGGATCACCTTGTAGGCCGAATAGGGTTCGAGGGCCGTCGCCGCTGCGCCCCGATGTCCGCGTTCGTCGACGTCGCCGTACGAGCGGGCGTCGACGGTCCATGCGGCGTCGGCGCGGATGTCCGCCGGTATGCCGCGCGGGATGTCGAGGTACTGCCACCCCTTTCGCGCGTCGATCGTGATGCAGTGATTGCTCAGGGCGGCGGCCGGGGCCGCATTCAAGACGAGAGCGGCTGCACAAAGCAGCGGCGCAGTTCGGTGGGCCATGGGAGCGTCCGCGGAAACGTTGGCGAGGCGGATAAGGTGCGGCCAACGCACGACATTTGTCCAGCGGGCACGTGCCTGACCGGCTGGAAGCGCTGGTCTGGGCGCTCATCGGCCGGAATGATCCGGCACGGCCGGACTTTGGGTCTGTCGACCTCAGAGGCTGCGACCCCTGGCCCTGGATCCCCGCCTTCGCTGGGATGAGCGGAGATTGGGTTGGGGCTCGGGCGCCACAAGGCAGGCCCATCAGGACTTATCCAGCCAGCGCGCGACGGCGCGCCGGCCATCCAAGAGGCGCGGAGCGAAGCGACCGGGACCAAGGAGATGGCCGCGCCCGTGCCCGTGCCCGTGCCCGTGCCGCGGCGAGCAGCGCGCGCTCGCGTGAGCGAAAGAGAAGGACCAACCATGCGGATCGATCGCTTTTTCAGGCGGGCGGGCGGAGAGGCTGCGCCCGAAGCCAAGGCCTCGCGGACCGGGCCGCTGGTGGCGCTCTCCTCGGTGGGCCGGCCGGTGTGGACCCCGCGCGACTACGCTGCACTTGCCCGGGAAGGCTACACCAGGAACCCGGTGGTCTATCGCTGCGTCCGCACGATTGCGGAGGCGGCCGCCTCGGTGCCGCTGCTGCTCTATCGGGGTGAAAGCGAGGTCGAGCGGCATCCGCTTCTGGACCTGCTTCACCGCCCGAATGCGGGCCAGACGGGGGCAGGGCTCCTTGAGGCGGTCTACGGGCACCTGCTGGTGGCGGGCAACGCCTATCTGGAGGCGGTTGCCGTCGATGGGCGGGTGCGCGAGCTGCACGCGCTCCGCCCGGACCGGATGAAGGTGCTTCCGGGGCCGAGCGGCTGGCCGGAGGCGTTCGAGTACACCGTCGGCGGGCGCTCGGTGCGGTTTTCCCAGGGCGGAGAGGGGCTCTCGCCGATCCTGCACCTGACGCTGTTTCACCCGCTGAACGACCACTACGGCTTCGCCCCGATCGAGGCGGCGCAGACCAGCCTCGACATCCACAACGCCGCCGGCGCCTGGAACAAGGCGCTGCTCGACAACGCTGCCCGACCCTCCGGCGCGCTGGTCTATTCCGGCGGCGACGGGACGCTGACGGCGGACCAGTTCGAGCGGCTGAAGAGCGAGCTGGAGGAGGGCTATCAGGGCGCCCGCAACGCCGGCCGGCCGCTCCTTCTGGAAGGCGGGCTCGACTGGCGCTCGATGGCGCTCTCGCCCAAGGACATGGACTTCATCGAGGCCAAGAACCAGGCCGCCCGGGAGATTGCGCTCGCCTTCGGCGTGCCGCCGATGCTGCTCGGCATCCCCGGCGACAACACCTACGCGAACTACCAGGAGGCGAACCGGGCGCTGTGGCGCCAGACGGTGCTGCCCCTGGTGGCGCGCACGGCCGAGGCGATCGGCGGCTGGCTGGCGCCGGTGTTCGGCGACGCGCTGCGGCTGAGCCTGGATGCGGACCGGGTGGAGGCGCTGTCCAGCGAACGCGAGGTGCTGTGGCGGCGGCTGGAGGCGGCCTCGTTCCTGACGGACAACGAAAAGCGCGCGGCAGTCGGCTATTCGCCGCGACCCGACGGCCCCGGCGCGGATCGGAGCTGATGTGGACCCCGTCACCCAGTCGGTCATGGACCGGGGCGATCTCGCGCACCTGGCGCTGTTTCTGTGGGCCAGTTCGGCGAGCGCGCTCCTGGTCTGGGCGCTGCGCGAGCTGGCCAGCTCCAACCGGCGCTTCAACGACTTCGTCAACGAGATCGCCCGGCTGACGGCGATTTTTCGCGACCGGGATTAGTTTTTTCGCTCGCGCCGAGAGGCAGTCGAACTCCGACGCTGCGGCCCTTGGCCCTGGATTCCGGCTTTCGCCGGAATGAGCGGAGTTTGAGGCCGGCTTCGGAGGACGAGACCTCAGCTTCGCTGGATATCACTCACCAGCGCGCGACCGCGCGCCGGCCGGAGGCCGCCCACCCGGAGCCGGTGCGCGAAAGCGCACTCGGCGTGAGGGACCCAATATCAGGAGAAACACCATGCAGAGTCACGTGAACGGGCCGGCGGCATCGTCCGGCGACCATCGGCGCGTGTTCGCCGACTTCGTCCAGGAAATGGCCCGGCTGATCGCACGGCGGCAGGCGGCGCGGCCGGGCCGTGGCCCGCGCATCGTCGAGGTTGGGCGATGAGCGGGCGGTCCAGGCGGCGCGGGCCGGGCGACGAAGCGCACGCTGCAGCGCTGGAGGTGAAGTTTTCGCCGGCGCCGGAGCCGACGGTTTCGGCCGACGGGACATTTTCCGGCTACGCGACCCTGTTCGGCCGGGCCGATCTCTCCGGCGACGTGGTGGCGCCGGGCGCGTTCGCCCGGGTCCTTGGGGAGAAGGAGGCGGGGCGGATCAAGCTCCTCTACCAGCACGATCCGGCCGAGCCGATCGGGCGCTGGCTCCTGATCGCGGAAGACCGGCGCGGGCTGCACGTGCGCGGCCGCATCACCGACGAAACGACGCGCGGCCGCGAGGTTCGCGCGCTGATGCGCGACGGCGTGCTGGACGGCCTGTCCATCGGGTTCAAGACCGTTCGCGAGGCCAGGGATCCGGCGACGGGCCACCGGCTGCTCCTGGAGGTCGACCTCTGGGAGATCTCCATCGTCACCTTTCCGATGCTGCCCGAGGCGCGTGCCCGGGCTGCCAAGGCCGCGGCGGCTTCCGTCGCGATCGACCGCACGCGGCTTGCGGCCGGGTTCCGGCGTGCCGCCCACCTTCTCAACGACACGAGGCACAGCACATGAGCGAGACCAACCACATGGCCTTCGAGACCAAGGCGGCTCCGGGCGACGGCGATCTCGGCGCCGCCTTCGCCGACTTCATGGGCGCGTTCGAGGTCTTCAAGGAGACCAACGACCGCCGCCTGGACGAGCTGGAACGGCGCTCCGCCACGGACGTGGTGACGCTGGAAAAGCTCGACCGGGTCGACAGGGCGCTCGACGCCCACCGGGCACGGGTGGACGACCTGGTGCTGAAGGCGCGGCGTCCGGCGCTCGGCGGCGACGGCGCGGCCTTCCGCTCGGGTGCTGCGCTGGAACACAAGGCCGCCTTCGAGGCCTATGTCCGCTCCGGCCGCGATCACGACCTGAAAGCGCTTGAGCTGAAGGCGCTGACGGCGGCCTCCGACGACGCCGGCTATCTGGTGCCGGAAGAGGTCGACCGGGAGATCGGCCGGCGGCTCGCCGCGATCTCGCCGATCCGGTCGATTGCGGGCGTGCGCCAGGTCTCCGGCACGAGCTTCAAGAAGCCGTTCGCCATCTCCGGCCCGGCGACCGGCTGGGTCGGCGAGACCGACGCCCGCACCACAACCGACGCGCCCGTCCTGAAGGAACTCACGTTCCGACGATGGAGCTTTACGCCATGCCGGCGGCCACCTCGACGCTGCTCGACGACGCCGCGATCGATCTCGGCCAGTGGCTGGCGGAGGAGATCGACCAGGCGTTCGCGGTCCAGGAGGGCAAGGCGTTCGTCTCAGGCGAGGGCGAGACCGAGCCCACCGGCTTCCTGTTCTACGACACCGTGGCGGAAGGCTCCTGGGAATGGGGCAAGCTCGGCTACGTGGCGACCGGTGCGGACGGCGCGTTCGCGAGCGAGGACCCGGGCGATGCGCTGATCGACCTCGTCTATGCGCTGAAGGCCGGTTACCGGCAGAACGCCCACTTCGTCATGAACCGCGCCACCCAGGCCGCAGTCCGCAAGATGAAGGACGACGACGACGCCTATCTCTGGCAGCCGCCGGCGGTTCCGGGCGGGCCCGCCTCTCTGATGGGCTTTCCGGTGGTCGAGGCGGAGGACATGCCCGACATCGGCTCCGACGACATGGCGATCGCCTTCGGCGATTTCCGGCGCGGCTACCTGATCGTCGACCGGATGGGTGTGCGCGTCCTGCGCGATCCCTATTCCTCCAAGCCGTACGTCCTCTTCTACACCACCAAGCGGGTGGGCGGCGGCGTCCAGGACTTCGACGCGATCAAGCTCCTGAAGTTCGGCACGAGCTGAGGGGTTGAGTGAATTGGCCCGCTCACCCCGGCGAAAGCCGGGGTCCAGGGGTCCGGATACCTGCGCTTCGGACCTTGGCCCTGGATTCCCGCTTCCGCGGGAATGAGCGGAATTTGGGGCTGGCGCCCGCCGAACCAGACTCAGCCTGACCGGACAGCGCCAGCCAGCGGACGACCGTCCGCCGCCCGGTCAGGGCGCCCTCGCGGAGCCGGTGCGCGGAGCGCACTCCGGCGTGAGCGAGAAAAGCCGGTCCCCACTTTTCGGGCCGATGCATCGCTGCGCATCGGCTTGCCCGAAAACCGGTTTCCACTTTTCGGGCCGATGCGGTTCTCCCCGCCCGACTGGGCCCCGTTCATCGCGAGCGGGGCCCTTTTTTCTTCGGAGGCATCATGACAGCCATCCTGACCGATCCGCCCGCATCCGAGCCGGTGACGCTCGCCGAGGCGAAGGCGCATCTGCGCGTCGATGCGGCGGACGACGACACCCTCATCGGCGATCTCATCGCGGCGGCAAGGCGCCACGTGGAAATCGCGACCGGGCGGGCCTTGATCGCCCAGGGCTGGCGCATCATTCGCGAGGACATGAAGGCGGCCGGACTGCTGCGGCTGGAGCCCCAGCCGATCCTGTCGGTCGATGCGGTGACTCTGCGCCGCGCCGACGGAACCGCCAGCGTGCTGGCCTCCGATCGCTATGTCGTCGATCTGGCCACGGCCCGGCTGAGGATGCTGGCCAGCGGCGAGCCGCTTGCGGGCAGCCAGGTCGAGGTGGATGTGACGGCCGGCTACGGCAGCGGGGCTTCGGACGTGCCGGCGCCGCTGCGCCAGGCGGTGCTGATGCTCGCCGCCCACTGGTACCAGCATCGCGAGGCCGCGCTTGCCGATCCGCCCGAGCCGGTGGCTCTGGGGCTCGCGAGCCTCGTCCGGCCCTTCCGGCTGACGAGGGTGGCATGAGCGCGAACGTGCCCATCGGGGCGCTGGACCGGCGCATCGTCATCGAGGCCCCGACCTCCACACCGGACGGGGCAGGCGGGGTCACCGTCACCTGGACCCCGCTCGCGACCGTCTGGGCCAGGGTCGAGACGCTGTCGGCCGCCGAGCGCGTCCGCGCCGGCCGGCCGGACGGGATTGCCACCCATAGGGTCACGATCCGTGCGCTCAGCGGGATCGCAAGCGGCCAGCGGATCCTGGTCGACGGCCGGGTGCTGACGGTTCGCGCGACCAGGCCGTCCGGCGACCGGGACGCCTATCTGGTTCTGGAAGCGGAAGAGGAGGGGCGCTGATGGATGCCGGCATCGCGCTGCAGGCCGCGATCCATGCGGAGCTCACGGGGGACATGACCCTCGTCTCCCTGCTCGGCGGGGCGCGGATCTTCGACCGTCCGCCGCGCGGGACGCCCCACCCGTTCGTGAGCTTTGCGGAGGCGAGCGACCGTCGTATGGATGGCGACGTGCCGCCGCTGCGGGAGCATCGCCTGTCCCTTGAGGTTCACTCCACCGCCCGGGGCCGCAAGGAGGCCTCTGCGATCGCGGACCGGATCGAGGGGCTTCTCGCGGGGGCCGCCCTCGCGCTCGACGGGCATCGGCTTGTGTCGCTGCGCCCGGTGGACAGGACCTTCGCCACCGCCGGCGACCGCCGGTCGGAGATCGCGACGCTGAGATTTCGCGCCGTCACGGAACCTGCCCAGTAGTTTCCACGGCCGGCTCGTGCCACGGTCGCTTCACTCACCCTTCGGGAGACATTGGAGCGAGCGAATGCACAAACTTGGAGCCCTGGCCGCGATTGTCCTGTTCGGCCTGACCCAGACGGCGGCGGCCGCAGAGATCGACGGCAACTGGAGCGCGCTGAGCAACACCGCGACCTCGATCACCGGCGACATCACCGTCAGCGAGGGCGAAGTGACGTTCTCCGACAACAAGAGCGTCAAGATCGAGCCTGTCGGCACCAAAGAGGGCGACTGGACCGATTTCGGCGGCTCGATGGAAGGCCACATCTTCAAGCTGGAGACGCCGGCCGATCCGGAACTCCTGAACGGCAACAAGCTGTGCGGCATGCCGGGCAATCCGGTGACGCACCTGGTGCTCGCCACCGGCGACGACGGCGGGCTGAGCCTGATCGTCTACACCGGCGACGAGACGCCGACCCCAACTTCAAGCCCCTGCTCGATCTTCAACTACGCAAGATAACGGGCACACGGCCGACTGAGCCCCGCACCACGCGGGGCGGCCGATCCGTCGGGGCTTCCCTGGTTCGTTCGACAGACATGGGAGGCGCCGATGGGCGCACAACGCGGCACCGACCTGGTGCTCCGGCTCGACCAGACCGGCTCGGGCTCCTACGCGACGGTCGCCGGCCTGCGGGCCCGGCGGCTGTCCTTCAATACCGATGCGGTCGACGTGACGGACACGGAGTCCGCCGGCCGCTGGCGCGAGCTTCTGGCTGGCGCCGGCGTGAAACGCGCCAGCCTGTCCGGCTCCGGCATCTTCAAGGATGCGGCGTCCGATGCGGCCGTCCGCACCATCTTCTTTTCCGGCGATATCCGCAGCTGGCAGGTGGTGATCCCCGACTTCGGCACTGTCTCCGGGCCGTTCCAGCTGACCGGCCTCGACTATGCCGGCAACCACGACGGCGAGGTGACCTACGAGATCTCGCTGGAATCCGCCGGCGAACTCACGCTTTCGGGAGCGTGAGGATGGCGAACCGGCATCGCGGAGAGATCGGCGCCGTCCTCGACGGGCGGCGCTTCACGCTCTGCCTGACGCTCGGCGCGCTGGCGGAGCTGGAGGACGCGTTTCAGGCCGGAGACCTCGTCGGCCTGGCGGAACGGTTCGGCTCCGGCCGGCTCAGGGCGGAGGATGCGGTCCGGGTGATCGGGGCGGGCCTGCGCGGCGCCGGCAACCCGGTCTCCGACGAGGAGGTCGCGGCGATGACCACGGCCGGCGGCGCGGCGGGCTTCGCCGCCATCGTCTCCGACCTCCTGACGGCGACATTCGGCGGGGCGGAGCCCGATCCCGAAAACCCTTGAGAGCCGCGGCGGCGGACGACCCCGTCGCGGCATTTCCCTGGCGCGAGGCCCTGGCGACGGTGGTGGGCCGGCTCGGAATGGGGCCGGCCGTCTTCTGGGCGATGAGCCTGCCGGAGCTGGTCACGGTGCTGGCCGCACTGACGGCATCCGGGCCGTCGCGGCCGGATACGCAACGCCTGCGCGCCCTGATCACGCGGATCGACGGTGGCAAGGAGCTCCCGAATGGCTGACGAATTCGAGACCGGCGACGGCATCGACGCCGCGCGCATCGAGGCGAGCCTGGCGCGGGCGAGCGCGGAGCTGGAACGCTCCGCCGAGCGCTTCTCGACCACGGTCGTCTCCGGGCTGAAGGCGGCGGTGATCGAGGGCAAGCGGCTCGACACCATTCTGGCGTCGGCGGCGCGCAGCCTGTCGGCGTCCATCCTCAGGGCTTCGCTGAAGCCGCTCGGAGAGAAACTGCTCGGCGGATTCGGCGGCCTGGGAACGTCGATCCTCGGCTCGGCCGCGTCCGCCGGGGTGAAGAGCGTGGGCAACCTGCTGCCGTTCGCCGAGGGCGGCGTGATCGGGGCGCCGGCAACCTTTCCGCTGGGCGGCGGCCGGACCGGGCTCGCCGGTGAGGCGGGGCCGGAGGCCGTGCTGCCGCTGGAGCGCGGTCCCGACGGCCGGCTCGGCGTGGCGGCCGGCGGCGGCGGTCCGACCCGGGTGATCGTCAACATCACGACGCCGGACGTGGAGAGCTTCCGGCGTTCCGAGGCTCAGGTCACCGCGCTGCTGGCGCGCGCCGTCGCCCGCGGCCGGCGCGGCGGCTGAGCCGGCCCACAAACCCGAAAGAACGATCCATGGTTCAGGCCTTTCACGAGGCGCTGTTCCCGCTTGCCGTCGCCTTCGGCGCGACCGGCGGGCCGGAACGGCGCACCGAGATCATCGTGCTCGGCTCCGGCCACGAGGAGCGCAACAGCCGCTGGGCGGATTCCCGCCGCCGCTACGATGCGGGCGCGGGCATCCGATCCCTCGACGACCTCTACGCGGTCACGGCGTTCTTCGAGGAGCGGCGCGGCCGGCTCTACGGCTTCCGCTACCGCGATCCGGTGGATCATCGGTCCGGCGCGCCCGGCGCGGAGCTGCATCCGACCGACCAGCGGATCGGGATCGGCGACGGCGCGACGGCCGGCTTCCAGCTGGTGAAGACCTACGGGTCCGTCCACGCGCCTTGGACGCGGACGATCGCCAAACCCGTGGGCGAGAGCGTGCGGGTGGCGGTGGCGGGCGCCGAGGTGACGGCGGGGGTGGCGTTCACGGTCGACGCCGGGACAGGCCTCGTCACCTTCTACCCCGGCTACGTGCCGGCGGTCGGACAGGCGGTCACGGCAGGCTTCCGGTTCGACGTGCCGGTGCGCTTCGACACCGACCGGCTCGAAGTGTCGCTGACGGCGTTTTCCGCCGGCTCGCTGCCCTCCGTTCCCATCGTGGAGATCCGGCTGTGAAAACGCTTCCAACGGGACTGGCCGACCATCTGGCAAGCGGCGCGACGACGCTCTGCCGATGCTGGCGGCTGACCCGGGCCGACGGGATGGTGCTGGGCTTCACCGACCACGACCGGGACATCGAATTCGACGGCGTCGTCCATTCGGCCTCGGGCGGGCTGTCGACCAGCGCCGATGTGGCCGCCTCTGGGCTTGCGGTCGGCGGGTTCGAGATCGACGGAGCGCTGTCGGACGCCCGGCTTGCCGCCGACGATCTGGCCGCCGGCGCCTATGATGGGGCGACGGTCGAGCTTTGGCTGGTCAACTGGGCGGAGATCGGCGAGCGGGTGAAGCTCCGGCGCGGAACGATTGGCGAGGTGACCGTCTCCGACGGCGCGTTCCGGGCCGAGGTCCGGGGACCCGCGGCGGATCTCGACGCGGTGAGGGGCCGGCTGTTCCAGCCCCGCTGCGACGCGGACCTCGGCGACGGGCGCTGCGGGGTCGATCTCGACGCCGGTGCCTACCGGCTCGAAGGGACGGTTGAAGCGGCGGAGGGCCGGTCCGTGGTCTCCGTGACCGGGCTCGGCGGGTACGCCGATGGCTGGTTCAGCCGGGGCCGGCTTCTGGTCACCTCCGGGACGAATGCCGGCCGCGCCTCGGAAATCAAGGCGCATTCCAAGGCGTCCGGGCGCGTCGACCTCTGGCAGCCGATGCCCGAGGCGATCAGGATCGGGGACGGGGTCGTGCTGACGGCGGGCTGCGACAAGCGGTTTGCCACCTGCGCGGAGAAGTTCGCCAACGCCCTCAATTTCCGCGGTTTTCCGCACATGCCCGGCAACGACGTGGCGCTCGCCTCGGTTTCGAGCGACGGCGACAACGACGGCGGGACGCTCGCCTGATGCCGACGCGCAGCGACATCGTGGCGACCGCGCGCACCTGGCATGGCACGCCCTATCGCCACCAGGCCTCGCTCAAGGGGGTCGGCTGCGACTGTCTCGGTCTTCTGAGGGGCGTGTGGCGGGAGACGATCGGCCCGGAGCCGGAGACCGCGCCGCCCTACACCGCGGACTGGGCGGAGGCCGGGGGCGCGGAAACGCTGGCAGCCGCCGGCTTCCGGCATCTGGTCGCTCTGGAGACGGGCAACCCGGCGGCGGGCGACGTTCTCCTGTTCCGCTGGCGGCTCTCCCTGCCGGCCAAGCATGTCGGGATCGCCGTCGCGCCCGACCGCCGTCGGCATCTGCGAGGGACCGGTCGCGCGGATCGGCCGGATCTGGGCCGACGGCAAGCTTCTCGACCGGACGGCGGTGACCTGCCGCATCCATCTGGGCGGCGACGATCAGATGCCCGATCCGCTGATCGAGGCGAAGCAGGGCACGGCGCCGGCCTATCGCGGCCTCTGCTACGTGGTGTTCGAGCGGCTGCCCGTCGCCGATTTCGGCAACCGGCTGCCGCAGCTGTCGTTCGAGGTGATCCGCCCGGTCGACCGACTGGAGACGATGCTGCGCGCGATCACCCTGATCCCGGGCGCGACCGAATTCGGCTATCAGCCGGGCGAAGTGCGTGTGGATCTGGGTCCCGGACGCAGCCGGACCGACAACCGGCACCTGCCGGTCGCAGGCTCCAACATCGAGGCCGCCCTCGACGAACTGCTGGCGCTGTGCCCGAACCTGGAGCGGGTGGCATTGGTGGTTGCCTGGTTCGGCAACGATCTGCGCGCCGGCCACTGCCGGATCGAGCCGAAGGTCGAGGGTACCACTCGCGAGATGACCGAGGCTGTGTGGCGGGTTGCGGGCTTGTCTCGCGCCCAGGCCCGGGTGACCAGTCAGGTCGACGGCCGCGCCGCCTATGGCGGAACCCCGTCGGATGCTTCCGTCGTCGCGGCCATCGCCCATCTGAAGGCGCGCGGCCTCAAGGTCGTGTTCTATCCCTTCATCCTGATGGACATTCCGGCGGGCAACGGCCTGCCCGACCCCTACGGCCGCAGCGAGCAGCCGCCGCATCCCTGGCGTGGGCGGATCACGGTCCACCCGGCGCCCGGAGAGCCCGGATCGCCGGACAAAACCGGGGCGGCGAGCGGACAAGTCGCCGGCCTGGTCGGGGCAGCCGCTCCCGGCGATTTCTCCATCTTGGGCGGGCAGGTCGCCTATTCGGGCCCGGCGGACTGGTCGCTCAGGCGGATGGTGCTGCACTACGCGCATCTCTGCGAGCTGGCGGGCGGGGTCGACGCCTTCCTGATCGGCTCGGAGCTGCGCGGACTGACCCAGGTCCGCTCGGCCACGAGCGCCTATCCGTTCGTGGATGCGCTGTGCGATCTGGCCGACGACGTGCGCGGGATCGTGCGGGCGGAGACCAGTATTTCCTATGCGGCGGACTGGTCGGAGTTCTTCGGCCATCAGCCGTCCGACGGGACCGGCGATGTCCACTTCCATCTCGATCCACTGTGGGCCCGGCCGTCGGTGGATTTCGTCGGCATCGACGTCTACTGGCCGCTCTCGGACTGGCGGGACGGCACGCCGCTGGACGCGGCGATCGGCTACGGGCCGACGGATCTGGCCTATCTGACCGCGAACGTTACCGGCGGGGAGGGGTACGACTGGTACTATGCCAGCGATGCCGACCGCGCGGGGCAAGTGCGGACGGCGATCACCGACGGCGCCTACGGCAAGCCCTGGGTGTTCCGCTACAAGGACCTGAAAGGCTGGTGGTCGAACGCCCATGTCGACCGGCCCGGCGGCGTCGAAGCGGGCGGCTCGACCGATTGGCAGCCGGCCATGAAGCCGGTCTGGTTCACCGAGGTGGGTTGCCCGGCGATCGACCGCGGGGCCAACCAGCCCAACGTCTTCTACGATCCGAAGTCGTCGGAATCCTTCTTTCCCCACTTCTCCAACGGCGGCCGCGACGATGCCGTGCAGCGCCGCTATCTGGAAGCGGTGGCCGGCCATTTCGATACCGAATTCGGGGCGGACGATGCGGCCAATCCGGTTTCGGGCGTCTATGGCGGGCGAATGGTCGATGCGAGCGCGATCCATGCCTGGACCTGGGACGCGCGGCCGTTTCCGGCGTTCCCGCTGCGCGAGGACGTCTGGTCCGACGGACCGAACTGGCAGCGCGGCCACTGGCTGACCGGGCGGCTGGGCGGCACGAGCCTGTCGGCGCTGGTCGGCGCGCTGTTTTCCGACTGGGGGCTGGACGCGCCCCAGATCGTCGGCCTCGACACGACGGTCGACGGCTTCGTGGTCGAGGGGCCGAGCGACCTGCGCGCGGTGCTCTCGCCGCTCGGCGAGGCGTTCGGGTTCCGCGGCATCGATGCCGGCACCCATGTCCGCTTCGCCGATCGGGCGGGGCGGGTGGTCGCGACGATCGCCGAGGGCGATCTGGTGGACGACAGCGGACGGGAGGAGGGGCTCGCGTCCATGGTTCGCGAGCAGTCGGGCGAACTCCCGATCGAGCTGCGGATGGCCTTTCGCGACACGCTGAAGGATTTCCGCCTGTCGGCGGCGGGATCGCGGCGCCTGGTGGGAGCGAGCCGGCAGGTGGCCGATCTCTCGCTTCCCGCAGCCCTCTGGGACGGCCTTGCCGGCCAGGCCGCGGAACGGCGTCTCTTCGCGAGATGGTCGGAGCGGACGCGGCTGTCGTTCGGCCTTCCGATCAGCCGGATCGCAGTGGAGCCGGGCGACGTGATCGACCTGGAGCTTCGCTCGGGCGTACGGACCGCGCAGCTGGAGGAGATCGAGGACGGCGGACATCGGCGCATCGAAGCCCGCAGCCACGAGGCCGGCGTGTTCCGGACGACGGGCGCAACCGGCGTGGGCCGCGCGTCCTCCCAGGGCGGCGGCTTCGGCGCGCCGTTCGCCGTCTTTCTCGACCTGCCGCGCGTGGTCGACGAGGACGATCACCGACCGCGGCTGGCGGTCCATTCCGCACCCTGGCCGGGGGCGGAAACGGTCTGGCGGGCGCCGGCCGCAAGCGGGTTCGAGCCGGTCGCGACGCTCGCCGCGCCGGCCACGGTCGGTCGCCTGATCGAGCCGCTGGCGCCAGGCCCGGTCGGACGGTTCGACCGGACCAACACGATCCTCGTGGAGCTGTTCGGCGGCAGTCTGTCGAGCCGTGCCGAACAGGACGTCTTCGCCGGTCGCAATGCGCTCGCGATCCGCTCGGCCGGCGGGGCGTGGGAGGTGCTTCAGTTCGTCGAAGCGGAGCTCGTCGGCGAGCGGCGCTATCTGCTGCGCACCCTGCTGCGCGCCCAGCTCGGAACCGAGGATGCGATGGCGGCCGGCCATGACACCGGCGCCGATGTCGTGGTGCTTTCGGCTGCGGTGGCCCGGGTTCCCCTGGACCGGAGCGCGCTCGGGCTCGCCCGCACCTACCGGATCGGGCCGCCGGGAGGCGGGATCGCCGGCCCTGCCGTCACCGAGCTGACGTTTTCGGCGACCGGCCGCGGCATCCGTCCGCTGAGCCCGGTCCATGTCAGGGCGCGGCGCAGCGACACCGGAGATATCCGCCTGAGCTGGATCCGGCGCACCCGGGTGGGCGGCGACGACTGGGCGAGCGAGGACGTTCCGCTGGGAGAAGCGTTCGAACGCTACCGGGTCGAGATCCTGTCCGGCGGCGTCGCGGTGCGCACGGCGGAGGTCGCGGAGCCGGTCTTTTCCTACGCGCTCGGCGATCAGATCGCCGACTTCGGAGCCGCCGTCACAACCGTCCGCGTCCGGATCGCCCAGCTTGCGAGCGGGATCGGTCCGGGTCTTCCCCGAGAGGTCGAACTCGATGTCTGAACCGACCACCCCGAACCTTCAGCTTCCGACCGTCTGGCCGGCCCAGGCCCAGAAGCACGTGCCCGTCAACGAGGCGTTCGCGCGGCTCGACGCGCTGGTCCAGCTCTCGGTGAGAGACCGCGATCTGGCCGATCCGCCGGCGTCGCCGGACGAGGGCGACCGCTACATCGTCGCAGGGTCGGCGACCGGGGCCTGGACCGGAAAGAGCGGGCAGGTGGCCGCACGGATCGACGGCACCTGGATCTTCTTCCCGCCGAAAAGCGGCTGGACGGCCTGGGTCGAGGACGAGGCGGGTCTCGTCTACTGGGACGGAGGGGCCTGGGCGCATCTCAGCTTCGCTTCTGCGGCAAACGCGGCGCTGTTCGGCATCAACACCAGTGCGGATGCGACCAACCGGCTGGCGGTGAAGTCCGATGCGGCGCTCTTCTCCCATGACGACGTGACGCCGGGCTCCGGCGACATCCGGGTCAAGCTCGACAAGGAGGCCCCGGCGGCAACGGCGAGCGTCGTCTTCCAAACCGGGTTTTCGGGTCGGGCGGAGTTCGGGCTTGCCGGCGACGACGACTTCCGCGTCAAGGTGAGCCCGGACGGATCGGCCTGGCACGAGGCGATGGTGGTCGACCGCTCGACGGGGGAGGTGCGCTTTCCCAGTGGCTCCGACGGCCTGCCGGTCGGGACCGTCATCTGGCACGCCGCGTCGACGGCGCCGAACGGGTTCCTCAAGGCGGACGGAGCGGCCGTCTCCCGCGCGACCTACGCCCGTCTGTTCGCAGCCATCGGCACGACCTACGGCGCAGGCAATGGGGCGACCACCTTCAACCTGCCCGACCTGCGCGGCGAGTTCGTGCGCGGGCTGGACGACGGACGCGGCGTTGACACAGGGCGGGCGATCGGATCGGCCCAGAGCGACGCGTTCCAGGGCCACATCCACCAGTCGCCGCCCGGGGCGGTCTCGGTCGGAACACCCTACCAGGCCGCGGCGATCGGGCCGTCCGCGATCGGTGTCGTTCCGCTGGCGAATGCCGCGATTTCCGATGGGTCGAACGGGGCGCCGCGAACCGCATCGGAAACCCGACCCCGCAACCTGGCCCTGCTCGCCTGCATCAAGGTCTGAGCGGGCGAACAGACCGGTTTTGTCCCTCCGCGGCTCTTGGTTGGCTTCCCGGTCGCGGCTTTGCCGCTCCGCGCCTCTTGTTTGGCTTCCCGGTCGTGGCTTCGCCACTTCGCGCCTCTTGGCTGGCCCGTCCCGGTCATGGCTTAGCCATTCCTCGCCTTTTGTTCGGCCTGTCCCGGTCATGGCTTAGCCATTCCTCGCCTCTTTGGAGACATCCGATGGCTTTTTCCCTGACGTCGCGCGATCGCGCGGCGCTCGACGGCGTGCATCCGGATCTCGTTGCCGTCGTCGAACGCGCCGCCCGCCTCACGCCGGTTCCGTTTCGCGTGTTCGAAGGCACCCGCACGATCGAGCGCCAGCGCGCCTACGTTCGCCGGGGTGTGTCGAAGACGATGAACTCGCGCCACATCCCCGGCGCCAACGGCCATGGCCATGCCGTCGATCTGGTGCTGGCATTCGACGTCGACGGCGACGGGGATGTGGACGGCGCGGACTTCTGGGCAAGCCCGGGCTCGCCTTCGGGTGCGGCGGCCTGGCGGCGGCTCGAAACCGCCGTGAAGACGGCGGCGCGCGATCTCGGCGTGCCGGTCGAGTGGGGCGGCGACTGGCGCTCGTTCAAGGACTATCCCCACTGGCAGCTGCCGTGGTCCGCCTATCCCGCGGAGAGGCCGCTGACCCAGGAGGCGCGGCGCGCCGATGGCGCGACCGGGACCCAAGAAAATGCCTATGACGGCATCTATTCGCCCGGCGACAGCGGCGAGGCGGTGCGCCGGTGCCAGAAGACGCTGCGGCGGCTCGGCTACGTCATCCCCGTCTCCGGCACGATGGATGAGCGGACCGTCTTCGTGATCCGCGTGGTCCAGCGGCAGAACGGCCTCGAGATCGACGGCGTGCTCGGACCGCGCACGATGACGGCGATCGACGCGATGGCCGCGGCGGCGGCGCGCGGGGAGCCGGCCGGGGCCGAGCAGGCGAACGCCGACCTGGAGGTGGCCGAGGCGGCCCCCCGGGTCGACGAGCCGACGGACCAGTCCGCGGCCAGGACCCGGGCTGCGGTGGTGGGCGGCGGCGGCGCCGTCGCGGGTGCCGGATTGATCGGAGAGGGGATCGATCAGGCGCTCGAAGCGGTTCGGCACGGGGAGGGAACGGTCGCGCCGGGCACGGTGCTGCACGCCGTCTTCGGCCTCGCGGTGGTCGCGCTTCTCGGCTTCCAGGCCTACCGGATGCTCCGGCGGGCCGGCGCCCTGCCGTCTTGGTTCGGCGGTACGGCGAGCGGCACGCGGACGTCATGACCGCCGCCGTTCTCGGATTGATCTCCATTTTCGGACGCACGCCCTGGCAGGTCTATGCCGCCGGGGCGATCATGCTCGCGGCCTGGCTTGGCGCCGATCATATCTACGAGCGCGGACGGGCCGACTGCGAAGCCGACATCAAGGCCGCCGCGTTTGCCGAGCGCACGCGCCAGGCAGCGGCCAATCAGGTCGCCCTCAAGACCGGGGCGGAGATCGTCTCGGAGCTTTCCGCCGAAAACGACCGCCTGAAAACCACGCTCATGGAGATCGCCGATGCGGCCCGCACCCATCCTGACAGCGACGCTTGCGGGCTCGGTTCTGACAGCCTGCGTCTCCTCGACCGGATCGGCGGTCAGACCGACGCTCGCCGATCCGCCGGCGGCCCTCATCCAGGCCTGTGACGAGCCGGTGCCGCTCGGCGCAGCCTCGGCGAGCGGCGCCGGGGCGGTCACTCTTGCCCCCGGCGAAGCTGACGGAGGGATAAACGAAGCCCGTGTCGTGACCCTCTGGGCGAAGGACCGGGCGGCGCTCGTCACCTGCGGGAAACGCCATGCCGGACTGGTGCGGTTTTACGATCTCCGGGACGCGGCGCTGCGGTAGCTGTTTTGAGCGTCATGCGACAAGGGCGGCCGTTTGGCCGCCCTTGTCAGTTCGGTGTTCTGGGACCGGTCGTGACCGGGCGCGGGCCGTCGGGGCCTGGCCCGGCGCGGGGCCGGCTCAGGCGGCGCGGACGCTTGAGAGGAAGCGTTCGACCTCCATGCGCAGCGCGCCGGCATCGCGGGTGACGGTGGAGGCGGCGTTGGTGACGTCGGTCGCGGCGGTCTTGGTCTCGCCGGCGGCCTGGGACACGTTGACGATGTTCTCCGTCACGTCCTGGGTGCCGCGGGAGGCCTGCTCGATGTTGCGGGTGATCTCGCCGGTGGCGGCGCCCTGCTCCTCCACGGCGGCGGCAATCGCGGAGGCGATGTCGTTCATCTCCTCGACCGTCTTCACGATGGCGTCGACGGCGGAGACGGAGACCTGGGTCTCGGCCTGGATGGCGTTGATCTGGTCGGTGATCTCCTTGGTCGCCTTGGAGGTCTGGCTGGCCAGTTCCTTCACTTCCGCGGCCACCACGGTGAAGCCCTTGCCGGCCTCGCCGGCGCGGGCGGCCTCGATGGTGGCGTTGAGGGCGAGCAGGTTGGTCTGCTCGGCGATTGCCGCGATGATGGAGACGACCTGGCCGATGCTCTCCGCGGCCGCGGCAAGGCCCTGGATCTGCCGGTTGGTCTTGGTGGCCTCGCTGACGGCGAGCGACGCGATCTCGGTGGACTTGGAGACCTGGGAGCCGATCTCGCGGATGGAGGCGGAGAGCTCCTCGGTGGCCGAGGCGACGTTCTGGACGTTGGCGGAGGCCTGCTGGGCGGCGGTTGCGACGGTCGCGGAGCGGGAGTTGGTGCCGTCGGCGATCTGGGCCATGGCGCGGGCGTTGTGCTCCATGGCGTCGGCGGACGAGGTGACGGCGCCGAGCAGCTTGGCGGCGCTGTCGTCGAACTGCTGGGTGAGGTCCTCGATGCGGCGGGCGCGCTCCTCGCGGACGGTCTGCTCGGCGGCCTGGGCCTCGGCCAGATCCTTGGCCTGGATCATGCCCTCGCGGAAGACCTCGGCGGCTTCGGCCATCTGGCCGATCTCGTCGCGCCGGCCCGTCCCCGGGATCTCGACGCCCATGTCCCCCTCGGCCAGACGACGCAGCGACCCGGTGATCGCACCGAGCGGCTTCGTGATCGAGTTGGCGAAGAACCAGGCGCCGGCGCCGATCGCGACGAACAGCGGGACCAGCCAGGCAAGCATGATCATGAGCTGATCCATGAAGGTTGCCCAGATGTCGTCGACATAGGCCGCCGTCACGATCGTCCAGCCCCACGGCGCGTACAGCAGCGAGTAGGCGATCTTCGGCGACGGTTCGGTCTCGCCGAGCCGCGGATAGGCATAGGGGGTGAAACCGCCGCCGGCCTTGGCCTGCGTGTCCAGTTCACGGGTATAGGCGAAGCGGTCCGGATCCGTCTTGAGAAGGTTTTTGCCTTCGAGATCCCGATTGGGATGAACGGCCACCTCGCCGACGCGGCTCGGATCGGATTCCATAAGGAACACGTAGTCGTCGTTTCCGTAGCGGATGGAGCGCATCACGCGGGCGGCCAGGGCTTTGGCTTCCGCGGTGCTTAGACCGTCCGCCTCGGCGCGCTCGGCGATGTCCGCGATGATGCTGTGCGCGGTCTCCGCCTGCTCGCGAACCGCCGCCCGGCGATCCTTCATCATGGCGGAATAAGTCGTCTCGAGATTGAGACCGATGGTAATGGCGAAGACGAACAGGACGCCTCCGACGAGGAGCAGCAGCTTTTTACGGACGGACATTGGGGCCTCTGAGGGAATGCGGAACAGACGTGCGCGATGGAGAAGGGCCCGAGACGTCGACCCGGATTCCGCCGGCCGCAAACCGACAGTCGAAGGCCGGGGTCCAGGAGAACCCATGGCCTCGATAAGTATAAATACTAACTTGCGCGAGACTGACCTGGAGCTTGTGCCGCCCAGGCGAAAAATCCGGAGCGCGCCCTAGTCTGTGTGCTTTCGCGTCAGAGACGGGAAGGGGCTGGGGCCGCGTAATCTGGTGTCTTTCAGTGCGAGTCCGGGTGTTCCATTCAATCGGCACGGCCGTCAGGCACGCGCCTTGCCTTCGGCCGCCCAGAGTGCACCGCGGCGGATGATCTCGGTGACCTGAGGGGTCTTCAGGTCGTCCAGTTCATGGCCGATGGAGCAGTAAAAGACCCTTCCCTTGTCCCACCGCCGCTTCCAGACCACCGGAATGACGGCTCCCTCGATCCACCAGAGATGATCGCCGGAGAAGGTCGTGGTGGCCAGCACCTCGTTGGACGGGTCGACGAGCATGTAGTACTGCTCGGACTTCAGCCGAAAACTGCGGATGCCGTGGACGATCGGATCGTCCGGCCGGCAGATGGTGACGTCGTAGTCGACATAGTCTTCGCTCGGCTGAAGGTTGTCCGGCCAGCCCGGCGGATGGGCGACGAACTGTCCGCCGATCAGGAAGTGATAGGTCGGCCGGTCGCGGAAGGCGTCGCCCATGTGGCCGTGCCAGCCTGCGATGCCGCAGCCGTTCCCGATCAGGGTCAGCAGGCCGTCTTCCTGCGGTTTGGTCATGTTGCCGAATTCTTCCTGGTGGCCGGAGCGGGCCGAGGACCAGATCGGCGTGATCAGGTCGATATCGCCGAGGTCGTCCGGCCGCTCGAGGGGTTCCAGGGTGTCGTAGACATCCACGGTAAAGCCGTTGTCCCGCAACAGCGCCTCGTACCAGTCGCTGAAATGGGTTGGGGTGTGACCTTCCCAGCCGCCGACGAACACCGCTGCTTTCATGTGAGGCCCCGTTTCACGAAGGAAAGGATCGACGCCATGTCGCGGGCGTCGTATCCGGCGTCGCCTGCATCCTGCAGCACCGCGCGGTTGGTCTCCGCCTGGGGCATCGCAATGCCCAGGGACCGCGCGAGGTCGAGCGCAAGACCGACGTCCTTGCGGGCGAGCGCGACCGTGAAGCTCACCGGGTTGGCCGCCTCGTCGAGATAGAGGCCCTTGCGATAGGACAGCACCGGCGCGGCCGCCGCCGAATTCTCGACGACCTCGTACGCCGCCTCCGGCGGGATGCCAGCGGCCGTCGTGAGCGCGAGGGCTTCCGAAAGCGTCTGATTGAGGCCGTGGATCAGCATATTGACGCCGAGCTTCATGGTGGCACCGGTGCCGGGTCCGCCGAGCCAGATCGTGCGCTTGCCCATCGCGTCCAACAGCGGGGTCAGCTCGTCGGCGTAACCGGATGGCGCCCCAGCCATGATGAGAAGCTGCGCGTCCTCTGCCGCCCGGGTGGATCCTGAGACCGGCGCGTCGACGAAGCGCCGCCCGGTCGCGGATGCGGCCTCGAACAGCTGTTTCGCCTTCGCCACCGAGATCGTGCCCATTTCGGAGAGGACGGTGGCGCCAGGGGACCCGGCAAAGATACCGTCGTCCGGATCGAAATAGACCCCGTCGACGGCGTCGTCGTCCGCCAGCATCGAGATCACCACGTCGCTGGCTGCCGCCATCTCGCGGGGCGTGGCGGCGCTGGCCGCACCGTGGGCGCGGGCGAAGGCCTCGGCCTTGTCCCGGGTCCGGTTCCAGACCGTCACCTCATGGCCGGCGGCTGCCAGGTTGGCAGCCATGCGCGCGCCCATCCGTCCGAGCCCGGCAAATCCGACCCGCATCACGCGACCTTTTCGGGTGTGATCCCGGAGATCGCCTGAATGAGATTGTCCTCGGTGACCTCGTCGGACGTGAAGGTGCGCATGATCCGGCCGGAGAACATGGCGACGATCCGGTCGCTCACGTGCAGGACCTCCGGCATTTCCGAGCTGATCACGATCACGGCATAGCCCTGGCCCGCCAGTTCGCGGATCAGGTTGTGGATCTCCGACTTGCTGCCGACGTCGATGCCGCGTGTCGGCTCGTCGACGATCAGCACGCTCGGCCGCATGGAGAGCCACTTGCCGATGACGATCTTCTGCTGATTGCCGCCGGAGAGATTGCCGACGGTCTGCCGCCAGCTCGGCGTGCGGATGTCGAGCCGGTCGCGGTACTGGTCGAAGATCGCGATCTCCGCGCCCTCGGCCACGAACGGACCGGAAGTCAGGTCCGCGACCTGGGGCAGGGTCATGTTGTCCCGGCAGTTCATGCCGAGCACCAGGCCCTGGCCCTTGCGGTCCTCCGGCACCAGCGAGATGCCTTTCGCGATCGCGTCGGTGGGCGAGTGGATGCGGGTTTCCTGTCCGTCCAGATAGATCGCGCCCGCCGTCGGTTCGCGCAGTCCGAACAGCGTTTCGGCGATCTCCGTCCGACCCGCGCCGACCAGCCCGTAGAAGCCGACCACCTCGCCGCGGCGGACCTCGAAGCTCACGTCGCTGAAATAGCGGCCGCAGGAGAGGTCCTTCACCTCCAGCGCCACGTCTCCGATCTCGCTGTGGGTCGTGTTGCGGCTCAGATCGAGCTTGCGGCCGATCATGAGCTGGGTGATCTCGTCCTCGGTCGTCTCGGCGGTGACAAGCGTCCCCCGATAAGATCCGTCGCGCAGCACCGTGATGCGGTCGGTGATCTTGAAGATCTCCTCCATGCGGTGGGAGATGTAGATGATCCCGACCCCGTGGGATTTCAGATCCGCGATCACGTCGAAAAGAACGACCTTCTCCGCATCGGTCAGTGAGGCCGTCGGCTCGTCGAAGATCACCGCCTTCGCGTCGACGGTGAGGGCACGGGCGATCTCCACCATCTGCTGATTGGCGATCGACAGGTCCCCGACACGGGATTTCGGCCCGAAGCCGACGTTCAGCTTCTTCAGGATGTCGGCGGTGCGGGCGTAGAGCGTCGACCAGTCCACCAGACCGAAGCCCTTGCGCGGCAGTTCGCCGAGATAGATGTTTTCCGCCACGGTCAGCTCTTCGCTAAGGCTGAGCTCCTGGTGGATGAACACGATGCCCTTCGACTTGGCATCCAATGGCGAGGCCATGCGGACCGGCTGCTCGTTGACGAAAATGGTGCCGGCGTCGGGCTGATGGAGCCCGCCGAGGACCTTCATCAGGGTCGACTTGCCGGCGCCGTTCTCGCCCATCAGGGCGTGCACCTCTCCCGGCAGCACCGACAGCGACACGCCGTCCAGGGCGCGCACGCCGGGAAAGGTCTTCACGATCCCTTCCAGACGCAGGGCGGGGGTGGGGTCGCTCATACCCGAAGCTCCTCTCTGCCCTTGAGATTGAGTTGCCGGTCCAGGAACAGGACGGCTATCAGGATCAGGCCGATGACGAGGTTCACGGTCTCCGTATCCGCGCCGATGTGGCCGAGGCCCTTGCGCAGGAGCTGGATCGCGATCACGCCGCCGAGGGTGGAAATCACCGAGCCGGAGCCGCCGGTCAGCTTGGTGCCGCCGAGCACCACCGCCGTGATGGCCCACAGCTCGTAGAGTTCGCCATCGTTCGGGTTGACCGATCCGGACTCCGAGTAGAACACCACCGCCGACAGGGCCGCCAGGAACCCGATCAGCATGAAGTTGATCATGATGTGCGGCCCGACGCGGATGCCGGCGTTGACGGCGGCCTCGCGGTTGTCGCCGATCGCGTAGGCGTTCCGGCCGTGCACCGTCCGGTTCATGATGAACCAGACGGCGATCGTTACCCCCAGCAGGAACCAGGTGGCGGTGTGCAGGCCGAGGAACTGGGCCTCGGCGAAGTCGACCAGCGTCCAGTTGAGGTGCGAGGTCGGCTGCTCGCCGTTGTACATGAACACCAGGCCGCGATAGCCGAGCATCGCGCCCAGGGTGACGATGAAGGCGTCCACCCCTGTCTTCCAGACGATCAGCCCGTTGAGCGCGCCGAGCAGCACGCCGGTGGTGAGCGCCATGATCCAGGCGAGCGGAATAACGCTGTCGCCGAGGCCGGCGAAGATCGGCCAGGTCATGCTGTCGAGCAGGACGACGGCGGCCAGCGCGAAGATGGCGCCGACGCTCAGGTCGATGTTGCCGTTGATCATGATCACCGTCATGCCGATCGCGATGATGCCGATCGGCGCCGACTGCTTGAGAAGCAGCAGCATGTTGTCGACGTCCATGAACGCCGTGTCGCTGAGCGAGAAGAAGCGTCCGGCGACGGAGAAGAACACCAGCTCCAGGACGATGAACGCCCAGATCGCGCCGCGCTTCAGGAATGTGCTGAGGGCTCCCGGTTCCATGTCTTCCCCTCCCTCAGGCGATCGGCGACCAGAGCTTGCCGCGCTTGGCTGCGATGTCGAGCCAGACGGCAAGGATGATGATGATCCAGGTGACGACGTACTGGACGTAGAACTGCAGCCCGACCAGCAGCAGTCCGTTCTGGATGAAGCCCAGGATGAGCACGCCGATGACGGTCTTGAAGATCGTGCCGGAACCGCCGAGCAGCGAGGCGCCGCCGAGAATGACCGCGGCCAGCACTTCGAGCTCCAGGCCCTGGCCGACCGTGTTCTGGCTGCCGAGCGACCGGCTTGCCTGAATGAGGCCGGCAGTGGCGACGCAGGACGCGGAAATCAGGTAGCAGCAGAACACCACCCGGGCGCGGCGGATGCCGGAGAAGGTGGCGGCGGTGCCGTTGCCGCCGACGGCGTAGACCTTGCGGCCGAACGGGGTCTTGGCCAGCACGATGCCGAGGAAGGAGGCCAGCAGGGCGAAGATCAGGATGGTGACCGGAATGCCCATGATGTCCGACTGGCCGAAGACGGAGAACCAGGTGCCTTCCTTGTCGGCAATGTCCATGTTCTTGCCGCCGGAATAGGTCAGCGTCAGTCCATGGATCGCCGACAGCATGCCGAGCGTCACGATCAGGGAATTGAGCTTCAGATATCCGACCAGGAAGCCGATGAAGGCGCCAAGGCACAGCACCATGCCGTACATGGTCGGAATGGCCAGGGCAGGGCCGATCTTGTCGTGCAGATCGAGCACCACGATCGTGGCGAACGACATCATCGAGCCGACCGACAGGTCCAGATGCCCGCTGATGACGACGAAGGTTACCCCCAGCGCCATGACGCCGAGAATGGCCGACGATCGCACGACGCCCATGATGTTGTCGGGGTCGAGAAACCGCTCGTTGGCGATGGTGAACCCGATCATGAAGAGAGCGAAGGCGACGAGAATGCCCTGCTTGGCCAGCACCTGGCCGGCGCCTGCAAGGCTGAACCGCCCCGTCCCTTTCCCCCCGGACGCACTCTCGCGCCTACTTGTCATGTCGGCCAACAGATCCTCCCTAACCTGTTGAGGGGACCGGCGCCTGAGCACCGGCCCGAAGCCGCCCTATGGACCGCTCGCGGATGTTCTTCGTTGATGCGCGAGCGGGGCGGCGATTGCTCCGGACCATGCCGGAGTCTCCCGTCCCGAAAATCTTTTAGAGCATGTTCCGCTCAGGCTGGATCAGCTTGAGCGGAACCTGCGCAGCTTGTTGAATTTGGAGCCGTTTCTTATCGCTCCGATGCTTCCATCCGAGCGGCGGTGGCTCAAGCGGAGGCCGGATGTGTTGGCGATGCTTTCGCCGCACGTTCCCGGCGTCCGTCATGTCGACCCGTGTGGATCGGTGCGCTCGTCCCGGCCGGGAAAAAGGGCGGGCCCGTCGAGGGCCCGCAAGGTGTCCCGCGGACGAGGAGGGAGATCAGAAGACCGGCTTGTCGAACTGGTCCATGTTCTCCTGGGTGATCTTCGGCGTGTCGAAGTAGTTCAGGAACGGCACGTCCTTGCCGTCGAGGATGTCGATCGCGGTCTGCAGGGCCGCTTCCGCGTCGTCGACCGGCGACTGGTAGATCGAACCCCAGTACTCGCCGCGTTCCATCGCCTCGTAGCCGACCGCAAAGTTGGTGGCGCCCACGAAGATGATGCCGTCCCGGCCGGCCGCCTTGGCGGCGTTGAGGGCGCCGACACCCATGTTGTCGTCGCCGGCGTAGACGCCGTCGATGTCGTCATACTTGACGAGGAAGGCTTCCATCACCCTCTGCGACTTCTCCCGGTTCCAGTCGCCGGGCTGGGTCTCCATCAGCTCCACGTTCGGGCACACTTCCGGCAGGCGGTCCTCGAAGCCCTTCGCCCGCTCGATCGCGGTGGTGTAGCCCGGCTGTCCGGAGATCTGGACGATCTTCGCCTCGTCGGCGATGCCCATGTCCTTGAACTTGTCGCACATGATCTCCGCGGAGCGTGATCCCTGCGTGATGTTGTCCGGACCGGAAAACGACTTCACGAAGTCGAAGCCCTGCTCGGCGATGTTCGAATTGGTCACAATCACCGGGATGCCGGCATTCTGGGCCTTGCGCACGGCCGGGATGACCGCCTCGCCGTTGGTCGGCCAGATGATGATGGCGTCGACTTCCTGCTGGATCAGGTCTTCCATCTGGGCGATCTGTCGGGCGACGTCGCCGCCGGCGTCCAGAACGACGGCTTCGACGTTGGGATTGGCCTCGGCTGCCGAGACGAAGGCCCTTTCATAGGTCGTCTGGTAGCTGTCGACGCCGACATTGTTCTGGGTGATGCCGATCTTCATCGTATCGGCGTAGGCGGAACCGGCAAGCGCGAGACCGGCCACCGCGGTGGTGGCAGTCAGAAGTGCGCGCATTTTACTGGTCATTCTCAGTCCTCCCATTATGGCCGTTTCGGCCGAAGTCTCTTTAAGGGCCCGTTTCGGCCGAATTCCTTTGGATCGCCTCCGGATCCTCTCGGGATGCTCACGGCAGGCGTCATCGTTAGCGTGCCCAGACGGCGAATTCTGCGCTCCCCCAAAAAAATCCATAATGGATAATCCAGAAATCAATTTGGATACTTCCTGAGTTTTGCGAAGCTGCGAGCTCGCTCAATGTCGGGAAGGTGGCCGATGGCTATCCAAAAACAATTCATTTTGAAGGAAACGCAGCGTGGTTCGGCCACCGGGGTCTCATGGAGCACCCAGATGAACCACCACAAGGGAGAACTGGCGAAGGAGCAGCCGCACCTGACGCCCCAGGCCAAGATCGAGATCCTCCAGGTTCTTGGGTTCCTTGAGAATTTCGACGACGAGCTGGCCGGGCTGATGGAGCTGTCGGCGCCCAACGCCTACGTCAAGATGTCCGCGTACCTGGTCAAGCGCCATCTCGAAGCCAAGGCGGTGACGCCGACCTCCCTGATCGGGGCGTCGGGGGTGCCTTATGCGACCGCGAACCGGCGCATGAAGGAGATGATCGAGGCGGGGCTCATCGAGCAGCGTCCGCGGACCTCCAGCGGCAAGAGCTATTCGCTGCATCCCAGCGCGCACATGCTGGAAGCCTGGACCCAGTTCAGCAACCGGGTGCGCCGGCTCGCCGGCGATTTCTTCGGCACGGGCGAGCCGCGGGCGGAGGCCCGGGACTACTATTTCGGGAGCTCCTATCTGGCCGCGCGGACCATTCAGCCGCCCCAGGTTCTGCTGGAGCCGCTCAAGGTGACCGGCGGCCTCAGGGTGCTCGTGCATGGCGATCCCACCTTCATGGTCATGCACGGCCTCAAGCGCCAGTTCGAACAGGTCATCGGCTGTCCGATCCAGCAGCGCGCCTTCTCCATCGACCGCCTCCACGAGGAGGCGCTCAAGAACGCCCAGCGCTCGGTCAGCCGGTACGACCTGATCGCGCTGGACCTGCCCTGGGTCGGGGAGTTCGCGGAAAACGGCTATCTGATGCCGCTTGAGGACGTGCTCGACGTCGAGCGGCTGACCCCGAGCGATTTCCACACCGCCGGCTGGCAGGGCGCGCACTGGGAAAACCGCGCCTACGGGGTTCCCTCCCAGACCACGCCGGAGCTTCTCTTCTACCGCAAGGACCTGTTCGCCGAGGCCGGTCTCGAGCCGCCCCATTCGACGGACGCCCTCCTGGAGGCGGCTCAAGTCCTTCACGAGCCATCAAAGGGCCGCTACGGCATCGCCTGGAACGCGGCGCGCGGCACGGCGCTCGGCCACACCTTCATGATGACCTGTGCCGATTTCGGCCAGCCCATCCTCGATCTGCCGAGACAGGCCGGCGGCTTCGACGCCTCGCGGCTGGCGAGCGGCAGCTACCGCCCGACCATCGACACGCCGCGCGCGCTGGAGGCGGCGGAATATCTGATGGCGCTGCTGCAGTATTCGCCGCCCGACATCCTGTCCATGTCCTGGTACGAGCGGGTGCGCCCGTTCGCCAACGGGCGGGTGGCCATGGCCTACGGCTACACGCTGCTCGCGCCCTATTTCGAGCAGAACCCGACCTGCGCTGCCTACGGCAAGGTCGGCTACCTGCCGCATCCGGCCGGGCCGAATGCGCATCCGATTGCGCCGGTCGGCGGCTACCTGCTCTGCATCCCGGCCAACATCGCCCCGGAGCGGCTGGCGGCGGCGGTTGAGGCGCTCATCGTCTTCACCTCTCCGGAAGCCCAGAAACTCTATGTCGAGCACGGCAGCCGGACCAATCCGCGCTACTCGGTCAGCGCCGATCCGGAGGTGCGTCGTCTGTCGCCGATCTTCGAGGCGGTCGACGCGATGTCCTGGCGCGACGAGCTCCAGTTCTGGCCGCGCCCGCCGGTCCCGGAAATCAGCCGCATCATCCAGATCTGCGGCGAGGAATGCCACGACATGCTGCGCGGCGTTCAGTCACCGAAGGCTGCCCTTCAATCCGCACAAGACCGCGCCGACCAGCTTCTGAGGGCGGCGGGAAAACTCTAACGGGAGGAGCTCATGGACCCCAATCGCCTCAAGGGAAAGAACATTCTGATCACCGGCGCAGCTCAGGGAATGGGGGCCGCCAACGCGGAATATTTCGCCGCGCAGGGGGCCAACGTCTGCCTCGGTGACATCAACGTCGATGGGGTCAACGACGTCGCCAAGCGGATCAACGCGGCCGGCAACGGCAAGGCGATCGCCGTCAAGCTCGACGTCACCAAGCGCGACCAGAACCGGGCCGCCGTGGAGGCGACTGCCGAAGAGTTCGGATCGATCAACGTCGCCCTGATGAACGCGGGCATCAACAAGCCGCGCATGTTCATGGATATCGACGAAGACAACTGGGACGCCATCATGAACATCAATGCCAAGGGAATGCTTCTTGGCATGCAGGAATCCGCCCGCAAGATGATCGATCAGGGCCCGATGGAGGACCATCCCTACAAGATCATCAACGTCGGCTCGATCGTATCGCGGACCGCGTTTCTCGACGTCATTCCCTATTCCTGCTCGAAATACTGTGCGCTTGCACTGATCATCGGCGGCGCCAAGGCGCTCTGGCAGCACAAGATCACGGTCAATGGCTACGGCCCCGGAGTCGTGAAGACGGAACTCTGGGCGCAGCTGGACAAGGACCTGGTCGAGATCGGCATGTTCGAGGAGGAGGGCCAGTCCATGGACCACCTCGCCCAGACGATGATCCTGATGAAGGAATTGTCCACCCCCGACGACGTGAAGGGAACGGCCGCGTTCCTCGCCTCCGACGAGAGC
This sequence comes from Amorphus orientalis, assembly GCF_030814015.1. Classification (NCBI taxonomy): domain Bacteria; kingdom Pseudomonadati; phylum Pseudomonadota; class Alphaproteobacteria; order Hyphomicrobiales; family Amorphaceae; genus Amorphus; species Amorphus orientalis. The sequence continues at coordinate 33,415 of NZ_JAUSUL010000009.1, read as the reverse complement.
GACTACATGACCGGCCAGCTCATCATGATCGACGGCGGAATGATCATGCAGTGACCGGGGCCGACCGGCGCACCTGCGCCGTCCGCCGCCTGCAAACCTCCGACCGCTGAGCGGTCAAACGGAGCCGAGCCATGAACCTTGCACTGACACCCAACGTGCTCACCCCTCAGGATCTCGAGCCGCACTGGCGCTGGGAGGGACGGATCCCGGCCTGGGGCCACACCTCGGTCGATTTTGAGCGCCGCATCGATCACGACCGGCTGCGGCGCTACCGTCTGGCGCGCACGCGGGAGGCGCTGCAGGCCTCCAAGGCCGGCACGCTGCTGCTCTTCGACGTGAACAACATCCGCTACGTCTCGGCGACCAAGATCGGCGAGTGGGAGCGGGACAAGATGTGCCGGTTCTGCCTCTTGACCGGTGACGACGCGCCCTATGTCTGGGACTTCGGATCCGCCGCCGTTCACCATCAGAAATATGCGGACTGGCTGATCCCGGACCACTGCCGCGCCGGTGTGGTCGGCATGCGCGGCACGATCCCGCCCGAATTCGGCCTGATGCGCCGCTATGCGAAGGAAATCGCCGGGCTGATCCGCGATGCCGGAATGGCCGACATGCCGGTCGGCGTCGACTATGCCGAGACGGCGATGTTCCACGCGCTGCTGGAAGAGGGTCTCAACGTCATCGACGGCCAGCAGATCATGCTGGCGGCGCGCGAGATCAAGAACTGGGACGAGATCCAGCTGCTCACCCAGGCGGCCTCGATGGTCGACGGCGTCTACCACACCATCTACGAGGAGCTGAAGCCGGGCATCCGCGAGAACGACATCGTCGCGCTGGCCAACAAGCAGCTCTACGAGATGGGGTCGGACGACGTGGAGGCGATCAACGCGATCGCCGGCGAGCGCTGCAATCCGCATCCGCACAACTTCACCGACCGCTACTTCCGGCCGGGCGACCAGGCCTTCTTCGATATCCTGCAGTCCTATCAGGGCTACCGGACCTGCTACTACCGGACGTTCAACATCGGCCGGGCGACGCCGGCCCAGCACGACGCCTACGTGAAGGCGCGCGAATGGATCGACGCGTCGATCCAGATGATCAAGCCGGGGGTGTCGACGGACAAGGTGGCGGAGGTCTGGCCGAAGGCGGAAGAATTCGGCTTCCCGAGCGAGGACGCCGCGTTCGGGCTTCAGTTCGGCCACGGGCTCGGACTGGCGCTGCACGAGCGGCCGATCATCTCGCGGGCGGTGTCGCTGGAGCACCCGATGGAGATCAAGACCGGCATGGTGTTCGCGCTGGAGACTTACTGCCCGGCCGCCGACGGCTACTCCGCCGCGCGCATCGAGGAAGAGGTGGTGGTCACCGACACCGGCGTGGAGGTGATCAGCCTGTTCCCGGCCGAAGAGCTGCCCATCGCCAACCGCTACTAGCCGGACTGGCGGTTGATGCCGCGCGGCGAACTTCGCGCGGCATCCGATCCTGCGCATCGGGGGCAGCGTCGGCGCGATAACAAGAGGTCGGCGACCCGGGTCGCCGACAACCTGCGCAGGCACCGCCCGCCGCGTTCCGGACGGGCTGGTCCGTGCAGGGGGTGTTCAAGGGAGGACATTGGTGGTGTCGGAAACACGCACGCACAACACCGAAGACTATCTCCGTATGTACCGGCAGATGGTGCGCATTCGCGCGTTCGAGGACAACGCGAACCAGCTCTATCTCGCTGCCAAGATGCCGGGGCTCACGCACATGTACTCCGGTCAGGAGGCCGTCGCGGTCGGCATCTGCGAGGCGCTCACCGACGAGGACCGGATCACCTCGACCCATCGCGGCCACGGCCACTGCGTCGCCAAGGGCGCCGAGTTCAAGGCCATGTTCTGCGAGCTCCTGGGCAAGGAGGAGGGCTACTGCCGCGGCAAGGGCGGGTCGATGCACATTGCCGACCAGTCCCACGGCAATCTCGGCGCCAACGCCATCGTCGGCGGCTCGATGGGTATCGCCACCGGCGCCGCGCTCTCCGCCAAGCGTCTCGGCAAGAACTTCGTGACGGTCTGCTTCTTCGGTGACGGCGCCACCGCCCAGGGGCTGTGGTACGAGGTGATGAACATGGCCGCGCTCTGGAATCTGCCGGTCATTTACGCCTGCGAGAACAACGGCTACAGCGAATACACAAAGACCAAGGAAATTGCGGCCGGCTCGCTGATCAAGCGGGCGGAGGCGTTCGGCATCGAATCCTTCCAGATCGACGGCCAGGACGTGCTGGCCGTCAACGAGCTGGCCGAGACGCTGAGCGACCGGTGTCGCAAGGGCGAGGGCCCGTTCTTCATCGAGCTGAAGACCTACCGCTATCACGGTCACCACGTCGGCGACATCAACCGCGACTACTACCGCGCCAAGGACGAGGAAGCGGAGTGGAAGAAGCTGCGCGACCCGATCACCAACTTCGGCAAATGGCTGGAGGATCAGGGCATCGTGTCAGCCGACGAGCTCGTCGAGATCAACAATGAGATCAAGGCCGATGCCGAGGCTGCGGTCGAGTACGCGCTGAATGCCGCGTATCCGGACCCGTCCGAAGTCGACATGCATGTCTATGCCGGTGTCGACCACGCCCTCGACTATCTTCCCGGAGCCCGCCCATGAGCCGCGACATCACACTGGCCAAGGCCGTCAACGAGGCGATCGCGGAAGAAATGCGCCGCGACGAGACCGTGTTCATCATCGGCGAGGACGTCGCGGAAGCCGGCACGCCCTTCAAGGTTCTGTCTGGCCTGGTGGAGGAGTTCGGCACCGACCGCGTGATCGACACCCCGATCTCCGAACCCGGCTTCATGGGCATCGCTGTTGGCGCGGCGATGACCGGATCGCGGCCCATCGTCGACCTGATGTTCGGCGATTTCATCTATCTGATCATGGACCAGCTCTGTAATCAGGCGGCCAAGATCCACTACATGTCGGGCGGCAAGCTCGAGGTGCCGCTGGTGCTGAGGGCCAATCTCGGGGCGACCCGCCGGTCCGCCGCCCAGCACTCCCAGAGCCTGCATGCGTTGGTTGCGCACATTCCCGGGCTCAAGGTGGCGCTGCCGTCCTCCGCCTACGAGGCGAAGGGGCTGATGAAGACGGCGATCCGGGACAACAATCCCGTCGTCATCTTCGAAGACAAGCTGATGTACCAGGACAAGGCGCCGGTCCCGGAAGAGGAGTACCTCATTCCGTTCGGCCAGGCGGCCGTGAAGCGCGAGGGGCGGGACGTCACCATCGTCGCCACGTCCTCCATGGTCGCCGTGGCCGAGGAAGCCGCCGACATCCTGTCGGAAGACGGCATCAGTGCCGAGGTGATCGATCCGCGCACCATCGTTCCGCTGGACGAGGAGACCATCCTCAACTCGGTGCGCAAGACCTCCCGGGCGATGGTCGTCGACGAGGGCCATCAGAGCTACGGCGTGACCGCCGAGATCGCGGCCCGGATCAGCGAAAAGGCGTTCTATCATCTGGACGCGCCTGTCATCCGGATCGGCGCGATGGACGTGCCCGTGCCGTTCTCGCCCGCGCTGGAGGATCTGACGGTTCCGAACGCGCGGGGCGTTGCGGACAAGGCGCGGAAAATCTGCCGCGGGGAGCTGGTCCATGCCGCATGACGTGATCATGCCGGCGCTCGGCATGTCGCAGGACTCCGGCCTGATCGTGTCCTGGCTCAAGCAGCCGGGGGATCCGGTGAAAGCCGGCGACGCGCTGATGGAGGTGGAGACCGACAAGGCGACGATGGAGGTCGAAGCCCAGGCGGACGGATACCTGACCGGCGTCAGGGCCAAGGCCGGCGACAACGTGCCGGTGGGCGAACGGGTCGCCCGGATCACCGAGACCGCCGACGAGCCGGAAGAGGCGGAGGCCGAAGGGGAGGCGGATGACGCGCCGGCCCCGGAGGGGGCAGCTGGCACCGACGCACCCGAAATCCAGGGCCAGAAGGTCATCATGCCGGCGCTGGGCATGTCCCAGGACACTGGCCGGATCATCTCCTGGCAGAAGGCGCCCGGCGATCAGGTTGCCGCCGACGACGTGCTTCTGGAGGTGGAGACCGACAAGAGCGCGATGGAGGTCCCGGCCGGGTTCGATGGATATGTCGCGGGCCTCTTCGCCGAGGCCGGGGAGGATGTACCGGTCGGCGACGTGATCGCGATCATTTCGGACGACAAGCCCGAGGCGCCGGTTTCCCGGTCGCTTTCGTCGGCGAAGCCCGCCGCAGCGCCTGAGAAAGAGGCGCCGCCGCCTGACAAGGTGCCGGCCCCGCAGAAGGCGCCGGCTAAGGACGCCGTCGCAGCACCCAAGCCGTCGTCGGGCGGCCGCATCCTGGCCTCGCCCAAGGCCAGGCGTCTGGCGCAGGAGCGGGGGCTCGACCTGGAGCGCCTCGTGCGCGAAGGCGTGCCGCAGCCCTTCCACGTCGCGGACCTGGACACCCTTGCGGCCCTGCCGGCCGAGGCGGTGAGCCCCGCCGGGGGGCCAGGGGCCGTATCCAGGCGCATCGTCGCGGAAGTCGCTCCGGCCGGCCTCGACGATCTTCTCGCCTGGCTGGGCAAGGAGCTCGGCCGACCGGTGTCGCGGGTGGCGGTTCTGGCCGCCTTCGCCGCGGCTGCGATCCGCCCGGTATCCGACGAAACCCCCCTGGTCGTTCGGGCGGAAAGCTTCGGCAAGGCCAGCTTCTTCGTGGATCCGGACAGGGCGGGGCTCGGCTCGGGCGAACCGGATCCGGAGGCCGGCGCGCCGGCGGTGATCCTGCGCGATCTGAGCGGCGGGCCGGTTACCAGCGTCCATCTCGGGGGAGAAGACGTGCCTGTCCTGACCGTCACGCGGTCGGGGGACGCGCTCGTTCTGACCTTCGAGGGCTCCGCCGGGGCGCTGTCGGCCGAAGCCGCGATCGCGGTGTTGTCCGGTTTTGCGGAGCGTGTTGGCGAACCGCTCCGTCACCTGCTTTAGTGGGCGTCCGGGCGAAACCGGAACCGGCACGCGGCGGGTCGATGCATCCGCTCCGCCGCCGGAGCAATCGAAAGCCGTTCCTGCCGGCCGGCGATCGCCGGGCCGTCGGGAAAGGGCTGAGAGCATAGATTGACGAGCAGTTCTGTCCCCGATCCGATCTGTTCGGATCCGAGGGGACCTGCTCCTTGGAGAGGAAAGGCGTCCATCATGGATCAGGCCGTTCAGCAATTCACGGATCTCTATATCGGCGGCGCGTGGCGGCCCGGTGCATCCGGCGACCGTTTCGAGGTCCTCAATCCCGCGACCGAGGACGTTCTGGCCCACGTGGCGTCGGCGGAAATCGAGGATGCCGATGCCGCGCTCGACGCCGCCGACAAGGCGTTCGCCGAGTGGGCCGGACGCACGCCGCGCCAGCGCTCGGAAGTCCTGCGCAAGGCCTGGGAACTCATGACCGCGCGGCTCGACGAGTTCGCGCGGCTGATCACGCTGGAAAACGGAAAGGCGGGGACCGATGCCCGCGGCGAGGCGACCTATGCGGCCGAGTTCTTCCGCTGGTTCGCCGAAGAAGCCGTCCGCGCCGACGGGCTGATTACCCATGCGCCGGCCTCCGGCGCGCGGATCATCGTCCAGCACAAGCCGGCCGGCATCGCGGTCCTCGTTACGCCGTGGAACTATCCGGCGGCCATGGGCACCCGCAAGATCGCGCCGGCGCTGGCGGCCGGCTGCCCGGTGATCATCAAGCCGGCCAGCGAGACCCCGCTGACCATGCTGGCGCTGATGCCGCTTCTGGAGGAGGCCGGCGTGCCCAAGGGGCTCGTCAACGTGCTTCCCTCGCGCCATTCCGGCAAGCTGGTCGATCACCTGCTGCACGATCCGCGCGTGCGGGTGGTGTCGTTCACCGGCTCCACCGGCGTCGGCCGCAAGCTGCTGCATTCGGCTGCCGACCAGGTGCTGAAGCCGGCCATGGAGCTTGGCGGCAACGCGCCGCTGATCGTCTTCGACGACGCCGACATCGACGCCGCCGTGGAAGGCGCCATGCTGGCCAAGATGCGCAATCTTGGCGAAGCCTGTACCGCTGCCAACCGGTTCTATGTCCACGAAAAGGTGGCCGATGCCTTCGCCGAGAAGTTCACCGCCGCGATGGCGAAGCTCAAGGTCGGTGACGGGCTCGATCCGGACGTCGACGTCGGCCCGCTGGTCAACCGCGACACCCAGGAGAAGGTCGCCGCCTTCGTGGCCGACGCGATCGAGAAGGGCGCCAAGCTGAAGCTCGGCGGCGAACTGCCGGCGGGACGCGGCTTCTTCTACCCGCCAACCGTCTTGACCGACGTTCCGGAGACCGCAGACTGCGTGCACGACGAGATCTTCGGCCCGGTCGCCGCCATCCAGACCTTCACCGACACCGATGACGTGGTCCGCCGCGCCAACGACACCGAGTACGGGCTGGTCGCCTACGTGTTCACGGAGAACATGAAGCGCGGCCTGCAGGTCTGCGAGCGGCTGGACTACGGCATGGTCGGCCTGAACCGCGGGCTGGTTTCCGATCCGGCGGCGCCCTTCGGCGGCACCAAGCAGTCGGGCCTCGGCCGCGAGGGCGGCCACGAAGGCATGCTGGAGTTCATGGAAACCCAGTACATCTCGGCGACCTGGTAGGGAGGCGGCGATGAGCTATATCGCGTCGCCCTCCGTCCGCTCCTACGCCGGACAAAAAGGGGTCGATCTCGGTGCCGTGGCGTCCGCCACGGGCCGGGAAACGCTGGCCAAGGAGGATGTCGACCGGCATCTGGCCGGCGAGAGCGGAGCGTCGGGCGGCGCGCCGGCGGGGGAGGGCAGGCGCTACTGGGACGTCGACCACACCGCCCATGGTCCGGTGACCGACGAACCGCTCAGCCGGATGGCGCAGATCGCGGCGGACAATCTCGCCGCCGCCAATGCGCACATCCCCCAGGTGACCCATCACGACCGGGCCGACATCCGCCGGGTCGAGGCGTTCCGCGCACGGCTGAAGGACGAGGCGGTGGAGCGTGGCGTGAAGCTCACCACGCTCGCCTTCCACGTGAAGGCGCTGACGGCCTGTCTGAAGGCGTTCCCGAAGTTCAATGCCTCGCTCAGCGCCGACGGCAAGACGCTGCACATGAAGTCCTATGTCCATGTCGGCATCGCGGTGGATACCCCGGCGGGGCTCGTGGTGCCGGTCGTCCGCGACACCGACCAAAAGGGGCTTTGGCAGATTGCCGACGAGATCGCGGATCTGGCCGGCCGGGCCCAGGCCCGCAAGGTCCGTCCGGAGGAGATGGGCGGGGCGTCCATGTCGATCTCCAATCTCGGTGGGATCGGCGGGACGGCCTTCACCCCGATCGTCAATCCGCCGGAGGTGGCGATCCTCGGCATCACCCGGACCGAAACCGTTCCGGTGTGGGAGAACGACGCGTTCGTCCCCGTCCCCATGGTGCCGCTCGATCTGTCCTACGACCACCGTGTCATCAACGGCGCCGATGCGGCCCGTTTCCTGCGCCGCTACGCCGACCTCCTGGAGGAGCCGCGCCGCCTTCTGATCGGTTGACAGCCGATCCGGATTCCCTCCATCCGCATGCGTCTGCCGCGCGATGTCTGATCGGGGGTTCGGTCACCAAACCTTTGCAGAAGCTCGGCACAAGCGGCGTCCTTGAGGGCGTCCGGGACGGGACGAGGCGAAGGGGGAGCGGCCGATGGCGCCGGAGAACGGAAGTGCGGGAAACGACGTCGTCGACGGCGTGGCAGCCATCCTGAGTGACCGGTTCGTCCAGGTGCCCGAAGCGGCGACCTGCGCGGAAGCGATGGCCACTTTCGCGAGCGACGGGGGAAGCGGAGCAGCCTGTGAGGGCCTCGTCATGGACGCGTCGGGTGGCGTGGTCGGGCTGGTTTCCCTCCGCCGCCTTCTGAGCGTCGACGGCACCACTCCGGTGTCGGCGGTCGCGACCCCCGCTCCGATCGTTGCCCGGCTGAGCGATACGGCGGAGGGCGTGGCGCGTGTGATGCTGCGGACCGGGGCCGTCGTCGTTCCGGTTCTGGAGGCGGATGGACGGCTCGCCGGTGTCGTGTTCGCCGATCGCGCGAACCGCTATCTCCTGGGCGAGCTGATCGAGGACGCCGACCGCTTCGTCGGCATCGCCGGCGAGGTTGAGGACGATTACCTGAACCAGACTGTCTGGAGGGATTTCCGCCGCCGGGTTCCCTGGGTGCTGGGTCTGGCCGTTGCCGGGCTCGCCGCGGGCTATGTCGTCCACGTCTACGAGCACGCCCTCGACGCGCTGGTCATCCTGGCACTCTACATGCCGATGGTCGCCGACACCGGCGGCAATGTGGGCACCCAGTCGGCGAGCCTGGTGACCCGGGCGATCGCGGTCGGCAGCGTCCGGATCGGCGATTTCGGGCGGATCCTGTGGCGGGAAAGCTGCGTCTCGATCCTGCTGGCGGCGACCCTGTTCGCGTTCGCCTTCCTCAAGGTCGCCCTGATCTCCAACGCCGCCGACGTGCCGGCCGGTTTGACCATCGAGGGGATCGCCGTTGCGATCGCACTGGCGCTGGCGGTTCAGGTGGTCACGGCGACCCTGATCGGTGCCTTGCTGCCGCTAGGTGCCTTGGCGATCAGGCAGGACCCGGCGCTGGTGTCGGGGCCGGCGCTGACGACCATCGTCGATCTCACCGGCCTCATCCTCTATTTCTCCATCACCACCTGGATGCTCGGCATCCCGTTCGCGCATACGTGATCCGGAACGGGACAACGGGGCACAGCCTCACGGTCCACCGTTGTTCCGAGCGTCCCGGCTCAAGGCCGGGGTGACGCCGCTTCGTCAGGCCGCGACGCTGCCACGGGGGTCGGCGCCGAACCGGTTCGCTCCGTCTTCGCCGCGCTGGATGTGGAAGAACAGGAGAACCAGGATCCCGATCAGCGGGATCAGGATGATCAGGTACCACCAGGCCGACTTGCCGATGTCGTGAAGCCGGCGGAAGCCGGCAGCGAGCGACGGCAGGAAATGGACCAGGCCGACAATCGCCCCGATGGGACCGCTGCCTTCGTAGGGCGCGAATCCCAGAATACTGTCCAGAATGCTCGCGATGATGATGATGATCACGTAGGTCAGGACGTAAAGCCAGTAGGTCTTACGGTCGATGCGACCCGAAAAGGTCACATAGTTGCTCATGACGTGCTTGTAGCTCTCGATCATCGTCAGTTCCCCCAAATCGAGCTATGGCGAAGCGGCTGGCCCGTTCGCCCTCTCACCCACGTCCCGACCTTAGAGCCTTTTCTGCTCGCATGGAAACATCTGAGCAGTAAGAAATGGCTCCGGATTCAATAGCTTGAGCAGATCTTTCTCGTTCAGGCCGGTCTGGTTCGGACACAGTCTCGTCCGAGACGGAACGTCGCCGGTTGGTGGAGGTGGGGAGACCCGGACCTGCATGGGCCCCGACACGGGCCGGATCCCGGCACATTCGCCGCCTGCGGGCCTGAAGCGGTGCGGATGGCTCCGAAGGTGACACGGGCGCGCGGGCGTGGATGATGGGGCTGTCCCGTTCCACAGGAGGATGACCGATGGCCGCTCTATCCGGGTCCTGGATCGTCTGGGCGCTGCTGGCGGCCCTGTTCGCTGCATTGACGGCGATCTTTGCCAAGGTGGGTGTCGAGAATGTCGGGTCCGACTTCGCGACCTTTCTGCGGACGGTCGTGGTTCTCGCCGCCCTGGCGGCGATCCTGACCGCAACTCAGGGCTGGCAGAGCCTCAGGACGATCTCTCCGAAGTCCGCCGTCTTTCTCGTTCTGTCGGGGTTGGCGACGGGGGCATCCTGGGTCTGTTACTTCCGGGCCCTCAAGCTCGGGGATGCCGCACGCGTCGCGCCGATCGACAAGCTTTCGGTGGTGCTGGTCGCCGTCTTCGGCGTGGTGCTGCTGGGCGAGCGGCTGTCGATCACCAATTGGGCGGGCATCGGCCTGATCGGCCTCGGAGCGTACCTGGTTTCCCGCCCGATCCTCTGAGGTTGGTGGCGGCGGTCAGATCGCCTTGAGGGCCGCCGCACCGGCCTCTGTGATCGTCACACGATCCTGATCGTCGAATTCCACACACTGCTTGTCGCTCAGTCCGTGCAACACGTTCGCCACCACGCGCCGGTCGCTCCCGGACACAGTTCCAGCGAGCGTGTCGGCTGCGATGTATTCGCCATGGTCGTTGTGAAGCCGCGCGAGGGCGGCAAGCACGTCAAACTCCTGATCCGTGAGATGCATGGGTCCGTTCCTTCTTCGCGCAGGGGGACGCCGGTCAGGCGTCCGCAACCCGCTTTATGGCGCGAAACGGATGGCGCCCGGATCTCGTTCCGGTCAGGCGACGGATCGTGAACATGGGTGATCCCGGCCGCTTCGCGTGCGGTCGGGCGGGTCTCGGCGGGGACAAGGGTTCCCGGCCCGCCACGGCGGACCGGGATCGATCGGCTGGCGTCACACCGCCGGCGGGGCGAGATAGAAGTTGTCTTCCAGGTAGCGGACGACGTCGTCCGCCAGCTCTTCGGCCGAGCGGCTCGCCGTGTCGAGCACCAGTTCCGGATTTTCCGGCGCCTCGTAGGGGCTGTCGATGCCGGTGAAGTTCGGCAGCTCGCCGGCGCGCGCCTTCTTGTAGAGGCCCTTGGGGTCGCGCGCTTCGGCGAGCTCCAGCGGCGTCGCGACGTGGATCTCGATGAACTCGCCGTCCTCGACGATCTCCCGCGCCAGGCGGCGTTCCGAGCGGAACGGCGAGATGAACGACACCAGCGTGATCAGGCCGGAGTCCACGAACAGCTTGGCTGTCTCCGCCACCCGGCGGATGTTCTCCACCCGGTCGGCCTCGGTGAAGCCGAGATCGCGGTTGAGGCCGTGGCGGACGTTGTCGCCGTCGAGCAGATAGGTGTGCCGGCCGGCAGCCGCGAGCTTCTTCTCCACCAGGTTCGCGATCGTCGACTTGCCGGCGCCCGACAGGCCGGTGAACCACAGGATCGCCGGCTTCTGACCCTTCTGGGCCGCCCGCAGCGTCTTGTTCACGTCGAGCGCCTGCAGATGGACGTTCGAGGCCCGGCGCAGCCCATGGGTGATCATCCCGGCGCCGACGGTGCGGTTGGTCAGCCGGTCGATCAGGATGAAGCCGCCGGTCTCCGGGTTGTCGCCGTACTTGTCGAAGGCGATCGGCTCGGAGAGCGAGAAATTCGCGACGCCGATCTCGTTCAGATGCAGCGTCTTGGCCGCGATGTGGTCGAAGCTGGTGATGTCGACCTTGTGCTTGAGATCGGTCGCGACCGCGTTGACGGTCTTCGCGCCGCTCTTCAGGAGATAGGAGCGGCCGGGAAGGAAGTCGTGGTCGTCCTGGAGCCAGATCAGGTTCGCCTGGAACTGGTCCGCCACCTGCGGCCGGTCCTGGGCCTTCGACAACACGTCGCCGCGGGAGATGTCGATCTCGTCGGCGAGCGTGATCGTCACCGCCTGACGGGCGAACGCCTCGGAGAGATCGCCGTCATAGGTGACGATCGACTTGACCGTGGACGTGCGACCGGATTTGGCCACCACGATTTCGTCGCCCGGACGGATCGAGCCGGTGGCGATGGTTCCGGAAAATCCGCGGAAGTCGAGATTGGGGCGGTTGACCCACTGAACCACCATCCGGAACGGCCGCTCTTCCAGGTCGTCGGCGACGTTCACCGTCTCGAGATGCTCCTTGAGCGTCGGCCCGGTGTACCAGGGCATGCGCTCGGAGCGCTGCATGACGTTGTCGCCATAGCGCGCCGACATCGGAATCGCCTGCAGCGTTTCGAAGCCCAGCTTTTCTGCGAATGCGCGGTACTCCTCCACGATCCGGTCGAAGGCGGCCCGATCGTAATCCACCAGGTCGATCTTGTTGATCGCGAGCACCAGGTGGCGGATGCCGAGCAGCGAGACGATGAAGGAATGCCGGCGCGTCTGCGGAAGGATGCCGTGGCGTGCGTCGACCAGGATCACGGCCAGTTCGGCGTTCGACGCGCCGGTCGCCATGTTGCGCGTGTACTGTTCGTGGCCGGGCGTGTCGGCGACGATGAACTTCCGCTCTTCCGTGGTGAAGAAGCGGTAGGCCACGTCGATCGTGATGCCCTGTTCGCGCTCGGCCTCCAGTCCGTCGACCAGGAGGGCCAGGTCGATGTCCTCGCCGACAGTCCCGTGCTTGCGGCTGTCGCGGGTGAGTGTGGCGAGCTGGTCCTCGAAGATCAGCTTGGAATCGAACAGCAGACGGCCGATCAGGGTCGACTTGCCGTCATCGACGGAGCCGCACGTAATGAAGCGGAGGAGACCCTTCTCCTCCTGCTCGGCCAGATAGTCGGCGGCGAAGCTTCCGGGATCGGGAGCGCGGTTCATCAGAAATACCCTTCCCGTTTCTTCTTTTCCATCGAGGCGGCCTCATCGCTGTCGATGAGCCGGCCGGAGCGTTCGGAGGTCCGGGCGATCAGCATCTCGCCGACGATGTCCTCGAGCGTCTGTGCGGGGGACTCGATGGCGCCGGTCAGCGGATAGCAGCCGAGCGTGCGGAAGCGCACCATCCGCTGTTCGGGCGTCTCGTCTGCGGCGAGTGGAAGCCGCTCGTCGTCCACCATGACCAGCGTGCCATCCCGCTCCACGATCGGACGCCGGTCTGCGAAATAAAGCGGCACGATCGGGATGCCTTCGGCCAGGATGTACTGCCAGATGTCGAGCTCGGTCCAGTTGGACAGGGGGAAGACGCGGATCGATTCCCCCTTCTGGACCCGGGTGTTGTAGACGTTCCAGAACTCCGGCCGCTGGTTCTTCGGATCCCAGGCGTGGGTCGCGGTGCGGAACGAGAACACGCGCTCCTTGGCGCGGCTTTTTTCCTCGTCGCGCCGGGCGCCTCCGAAGGCGGCGTCGAAGCCGTACTTGGTCAGCGCCTGCTTGAGCGCTTCCGTCTTCATCACGTGGGTGTAGTGCGACGAGCCGTGGTCGAACGGGTTGATGTTCTGCGCCAGTCCTTCCTGGTTGGTGTAGACCAAGAGGTCGAGACCCAGCCGCTTGGCGGTGTCGTCGCGAAAGCGGATCATTTCCCGGAACTTCCACGTCGTGTCGATGTGGAGCAGGGGGAACGGCGGCTTGGACGGATAGAACGCCTTCATCGCCAGATGCAGCATGACCGAGGAATCCTTCCCGATCGAATACAGCATCACCGGGTTCCGGAATTCCGCCGCCACCTCGCGCATGATGCGGATCGATTCCGCTTCGAGCCGCTGAAGGTGGGACATACGCTCTGACGACATGACCAATCCGATGCAGGTTGAACCAGGCGGGTCCCGGCGACGCGGAAGACGGACGCCGACGCCCATCGCTTTGCGCCCGCAGCGGGGCCTTTCACATATCCACAAGGTCTATGCCAGCCACCTCGGCCCAACAAGAAAGGGCCGTCTCGCTGCATCGCCCAAATGGAGAATAGAAATCCGCCGCGATGCAAAATCGGCGCAATTGCGCTCGCCCGCCCGCCTTTGATCCGGCCGCTCTCCCAAAACCGCCGTGCGGGACCCCGGCGACGGGCATCGGACGCGGTTCCCTTTCATCGGCGTATTTTTTCTTCCGATGGCGTCCATTTTCGGGCGGCGGTTCGGGAACAATTGCCCGACGTCTGAGGTTTCGCGCTGACACAAACCGAAGATGGAGGAGCATCATGCGTATTTCGGAAATCATGTCCCGCGATACCGTCATTGCCGATCCCAACGAGACGATTGAAGCGGTTGCGCGCCGGATGGCGGATCAGGACATCGGCTATCTGCCAGTCGGCGAGCAGGACCGCCTCGTCGGCAGCATCACCGATCGCGACATCGTCACCCGCGGTCTGGCCAACGGCCGCGACGGAAGCTGCACCGTCGACGAAATCATGACGCGCGACGTCAAGTACTGCTTCGATGAAGACGATGTCGAGCAGATCGCGGGAAACATGGCCAACAACGGCGTCCGTCGCCTTCCTGTCATTAACCGCGACAAGCGCCTCGTCGGCGTGGTATCGCTTTCTGATGCAGCGCAGCATGGCGCTGCGGAAGGTGCCGGGCGCGGCCTTGGCAAGCTCGGTGCGCAGCCAGGGACCGCCTGATCGGTCCCCTCGTGTCGCGGCGCGGACGGCCGGGCATTCGGCCCGGCGGTGCCGCGTGGCGCCGGGGCATCGTGCAGCCGATACGGTCCCGGGGAGGCCGCGGCGTGAGAGGCCAGCGCCGGCAGGACGGCCGGGATTTGTGACCATTCCCGGCAGTTTCCGGGCAACGAGTGGAGTGGCGTGTGACGGAAGCCCCGCGACGGATATTGATGACGCTGGAGGCCGGTGGTGGCGTCTGGCGCTATGCCGTCGACGCGGCGAAGGGTATGGGCGAGCGTGGGGTCGAGTGTCTGCTCGTCGGCTTCGGTCCGCAGCTCGACCGGACCCAGCGCCGTGAAATCGCCGATCTGGACAACGCGCATCTGATCTGGATCGACACGCCTGCCGACCGCACTGCCACATGCGACGCCGATCTGGATCGGCAGCCGGAAATTCTCACGCGGCTCGCCCACGATGAACGGGTGGATCTGCTTCATCTGAACGGCCCGGCCCAGGCCGCCGGCCTCGACAGTCCGGTCCCGGTGGCCATCGCGAGCCATGCCTGTATTGCGACCGGCTGGCACGCGGTCGACACAGTGCCCTGGTCTGCCGACTGGTCATGGCGCTTCCGGCGAAACCAGCGGGGGTTCGCCGCCGCCGACGCGGTGATCGCGCCGAGCGCAACCCACGCGGAGGCGGTACGCCGTGCCTACGGCCTGACCGTTCCCGTCAACGTCGTCCACAACGCCGCCGTGCCGAGCGCGGGGAGCAGGCAGCGCAAGCGCTATGTGCTCGCGGCCGGCCGCTGGTGGGACGACGAGAAGAACGCCGCGACCATCGACAGTCTCGCCGCATCCCTGTCCGTCCCGGTCGTGATGGCAGGTGCCCTGGACGAGGAGGGGCAGGGCCGCTTCGCGCCCGCCCACGCCATCGCCACCGGTCCGCTTCCCCCGTCCGAGGTGCGCCGTCTGATGGGCGAGGCTGCGGTCTTCGTGTGCGCCTCGCACTACGAATCCTTCGGTCTGTCGGTGCTGGAAGCTGCGAGCGCGGGCGCCGCGCTCGTGCTCTCCGACATCTCGACCTTCCGGGAATTGTGGGAAGGCTCCGCGGAGTTCTGCGCGCCGGACGACACCGCCGGCTTCGCCGCGGCCATCGAGGCGCTGCTTGCCGACCCGGCACGGCTCGAGGCGATGGTCACCGCCGCCACGCTGCGTTCGCGCCAGTTCACGCCAAACCATCAGGTCGACCAGTTGCTGGACGCCTACGACGCCGCCCGCGTCCGCCGGGCCGAACGCCAGCCGGAGCTGATCCGGGCGTAGCGCCTGCACGGCCGGGCCGGCAGAGAGGCTTCGGTCCCGTTCGGTCCTTCTGGTTCCGCCTTAAACATCCGGCAGCCGGCCCGAGGCCTCGGCCGTGGCATAGACGCGTTCGATGTGGCGCTCCAGGAGCAGCACGGCCATCGGCGCGTCCGCATCCAGGGCCGCTTCCATGATGCGGCGGTGGTCCTGCTCGATGTCGGGCTTCATCCTGCAACTGCTGTAGGTCCGCCGATAGCGGTCCGCCTGATCGAACAGAATGCTCTGGAAGCGGATCAGCCACTCGGAGCCGGATCCCGAGATGAGGGCCGCATGGAAGCGGCGATGGAGCGCCTCCCAAGCCAGGAACCCGTTCAGGTCGTCCTTGCTGCGCGCCTGGTTGAAAACCTCCAGCTGCCGGAACGTCTCCTTGAGGTCGCTGCGGAAGGCGCGTTCGCCGCGTTCGATGGAGAGCTTCAGCCCCTGGGCCTCGACGAGCTTGCGCTGATCGGTGATGTCGCGCAGCGCCGTCAGGGACATCCGGGGCACCCGGAAGCCGCGATTGTCCTCTCCGATCACGAAGCCGACGGCGGCGAGCCGGGCAAGGGCCTCGCGAAGCGGCGTCGGGCCGATATCGTAGCGCCGTTGCAGGAACTGGATCGTGATGCGGCTGCCGGGCTCGAACGCGTTGGACAGGATATCGCGCCTGATCTGGGCGTAGGCGAGGGCGGTGCGCGTGACCGGAAGGTCGTCACCCGGCACGTCGGCATCCTCCGGTTCCGGCCGCTCTCCGGGAGGCAGGCTCACGAGCTTGATCTGGTGGTCCGACAATTCTCTAAGACCGTTCGTTCTGGTTCGACGCGCCCGGAGTCTGATCCGGACGAACGTCTGGTTCCGTCCGTCGCGGGCCCGTCCGTCGGCCTCCCCGACCCGCTGTCTGTGCGTTCCTCCGCCAGGTCCATCGCCCGGAGCTTGCGGAACGGGCGTCGTCCCTGCGACATTTTGATATAGGGTCGTGAAGTGGCGGGTCGAACATTCGGCGCGGGACTTTCGCGGCGGCGCCGATTCCGGCTATATCGACCCGGGTCCTCGTAGCTCAGCAGGATAGAGCATCAGATTCCTAATCTGAGGGTCGCAGGTTCGAATCCTGCCGGGGACACCACTTTTCCGCACCACGGCTGAAGCATCGGGATGGAAGGCGGTCGCGCCAGTCCAATGGGACGCGTGTGCGGCGATGTTCGATTGATGTAGCGCGCAACTTCGGTTGGCAGCGGTGCGCAAGCTCGGTCGCCATCAACGTTCCGCCGGATGAGCCTTGTTTGGAAGGCGCTTCCAAGGAGCGGCAAAGCACCTGTTCGGAGACAGGTTCAGGCCGGTCTCACGGCCAGGGCACGGCGCGATATTCAGATGCCGATCTCCATCGGGGGCGAGATAGGAATGATCGGTGACACGCTCGCCGGACTCAGCTTGCAAAAGGGCAGGCCGCCAGCAGATTGCATTTTGGATCGATAGCCAGTTTACTTTCTGGATGGGTTCTCTGGGGGCTGGATGCAATGAGATCTCTTGCCGGCTTGCTGCTTTTCTTTTGGTCCTTTTCGGCATCCGCGCAGACGCCGACACCGGAAATTCCGAACGCAAGTCTCAATGACATCGCGATGGTTCAACAGCATCCGGGTAGCCCGACCGGGGCGGTGATCGTTTACAACCCCCACCTCTGCAATCAGATCGGTTTGGCCTGCGTCTTCTTTAAGTTTCATGAGCATGGCCATGTTGCACTCGGCCATCCGTTTACGATGGGGGTGCATCCTGCAGCCCTCGAGAGGGATGCCGACCGGTTCGCCGCAACTCACGCGCCCCCGCCTGCCATCTTTACCGCGTGGCAATTGTTCATGAACGGCGGCAGCAGCGCGAATTTCGTTGTGTATGGGACCCCCTACCAACGGGCCCATCGGCTCTGCGTCTTTTCTCAGCAGGCGGGAACGTGGATCGGGCCGAGTCCGTGTCCCTAGGCCGTCGTGACCTAGTGAGAGATCATCCACGGGCGGGCGGAAGGGAACGACTTTGAGCCGTCCGGGCGATGGAGGGTCTTGCGGCCTTTCTTAGCCGTCCCCCCGCCGCAGCAGCCGCATCCGGGACCATGCCCGTGGGAGCTTGCCCGCTTCGGCTCGTGGGCCGAGCGTTCGTTGACGGCGTGGGCGGTGCGGGTGGCGGTGTCGAGCAGGCCCAGACGCGGCGCCGTCAGCATGACCCGGGGCGCGGAGGCGCCGCAGTCGGGACATTCGCACGGCTCGGCGTAGGCGCTCATCGGGCGCAGTGCCGTGAAGGCCCCGTGCTCCTCGCAGTAATAATCATAGAGCGGCATGGCTCTTTCTCCCTTCAGCGATATCGAAGAACCGGCTCGCAGTCATTCTCCTGCCCCGCGAGGCCAGCGCGCGACCGCGCGCCGGCCGGTCAAGAGGCGAGGAGCGCAGCGACCGGGACCATGGGGATCGCCGCGCCCGCGCAGCCGCGAGCGTAGCGAGCTGGCGTGAGCGCAAAAAACCGGTTTCCTCTTCACCGCAATCCCGGACGGAATACCGGTTCCCACTTTTCCTGGGATTGCTCTACAGATCCGGCGCCAGCGGTACGTCGACGGAGCCGTCCAGATACTTCGTCGGCCCGTCCTTGCCCGGCATCATGTCGAATTCGAAGATGTCGGTCGGCAGCCATAGCGTCGCGCAGGCGTTGGGGATGTCGACGACGCCGGAGATGTGCCCCTGCACCGGCGCTGTGCCGAGGATCGCGTAGGCCTGGGCGCCGGTGTAGCCGAACGTCTTCAGGTACTCGATGGCGTTGAGGCAGGCCTGCCGGTAGGCGATGTGGACGTCGAGATAGTGCTGCTTGCCGGCCTCGTCGACGGAGATGCCCTCGAAGATCAGGTAGTCGTCGTACTTCGGCGTGATCGGGGAGGGCCGGAAGATCGGGTTCTTGATCCCGTACTTGGCCATGCCGCCCTTGATCAGATCCACCTTGATGTGCAGCCAGCCGGCCATCTCGATCGCGCCGCAGAAGGTGATCTCGCCGTCGCCCTGGCTGAAATGCAGGTCGCCCATGGAAAGGCCGGCCCCGTCCACGTAGACGGGGAAGTAGATCTTCGAACCGCGTGACAGATCCTTGATGTCGCAGTTGCCGCCGTGTTCGCGTGGCGGCACCGTGCGGGCGCCCTCGGCCGCCGCCTTGTCGCGGGCCTCGCCGGTGAGCTTGCCCATGTGGGCCGACTGGGTGTTGGGCAGGGTGGCGAGCTCGGGGACCCGGTCGGGATCAGTGTCGACCAGCGCCTTTTCGCGCGTGTTCCACATGTCGAGCATCTTGCGATCGGGCAGGCAGCCGATCAGGCCCGGATGGATCAGGCCGGCATAGCGCACGCCGGGCACGTGGCGCGACTTGGTGAACATGCCCTCGAAGTCCCAGATCGACTTCTGCGCCTCGGGGAAATGCTCGGTCAGGAAGCCGCCGCCGTTCTTCTTCGAGAAGAAGCCGTTGAAACCCCACAGCATCGTGTCGAAGGCGCCGATGTCGAGAATGTCGACGACGAGCAGGTCGCCGGGTTCCGCGCCCTTCACGCCGATCGGGCCGGACAGGTAGTGGACCTGCTGCAGCTCCACGTCGCGCACGTCGGCCGCATCGTCGTCGTTCTTGATCTGCCCGCCGGTCCAGTCGTAGGTCTCGACCAGGAAGTCGTCCCCGGGCTCCACCCAGTCGGCCATCGGCAGATCCGGATGCCAGCGGTTGTGGATCTTCTCGTTGGTGTGCGGGCTTTCGCCCAGATCGATCTTGATCAGCGTTTCGGGCATCTTGGCTCCCCTTCTTCCAAAGTGATGAAATGGCCGTCCGTGACTTGATCTAGACGGACAGGAATTTGGCGACCTTCTCCTCGTCGATGGTCTCGCGCGGGCTCTCGTGCACGATCTCGCCGTTCTCGATGACGAGCACCCGGTCGGCGACGTCGAGGGCGAACGAGAGGACCTGTTCGGAGACCACGATCGACAGGCCGCGCTCGTCGCGGATGCGGCGGAGCGTGCGGCCCATGTCGCGGATGATGGACGGCTGGATGCCCTCGGTCGGCTCGTCGAGAAGCAGCACCTTCGGCTTGGAAGCGAGCGCGCGCGCCACAGCCAGCTGCTGCTGCTGGCCGCCGGACAGGTTGCCGCCCCGGCGACCCTTCATTTCCAGCAGGACCGGAAAGAGTTCGTAGATGGTCTCCGGAACGGTGGTCTCTCCGGTGACGGTCAGCCCGGTCTCGATGTTCTCCCGCACCGTCATGGTGGAGAAGATCATCCGGCCCTGGGGCACGTAGGCGATCCCGTTCGCCACCCGCCGGTAGCTCTTCATGGACGTGACGTCGGTGTCTCCGACCCGGATCGACCCCGACTTCGGCGGGATGATCCCCATCATCGACTTCATGAGCGTGGTCTTGCCCATGCCGTTGCGGCCCATGATGGCGACGATCTC
This sequence comes from Amorphus orientalis, assembly GCF_030814015.1. Classification (NCBI taxonomy): domain Bacteria; kingdom Pseudomonadati; phylum Pseudomonadota; class Alphaproteobacteria; order Hyphomicrobiales; family Amorphaceae; genus Amorphus; species Amorphus orientalis. The sequence continues at coordinate 13,572 of NZ_JAUSUL010000009.1, read as the reverse complement.
GCCGGGCGCGACATCGAGATCGATGCCGTGCAGGACCTCGCTTTCGCCGTAGGCGACGTGCAGGGAGTGGACGTTGAGCATCTTCGGCTCTCCTCGGAAGGGGCGCAGTGCCGTCGCCGGATCCCCGTCCGGCGCCGCGGCGGGTCAGTGCCCGAGATAGACCTCGATCACGCGCGGGTCGGTCTTGACCTTCTCCATCGACCCTTCGGCCAGCACCTTGCCCTGGTGGAGGACGGTGACCTTGTGGGCGATGTCCTCGACGAACCCCATGTCGTGCTCGATGACGATCACGGCGTGGTCCTGGATGATCCGGTTCAGGAGCTCGGCGGTCTTGCGCCGCTCCGCCACCGACATGCCGGCGACCGGCTCGTCGAGCATCAGGAGTTCGGGCTTCTGGATCAGGAGCATGCCGATCTCCAGCCACTGCTTCTGGCCGTGGGAGAGGTGGGCCGCCTTGTCCGTCAGGTGGTCGCCGAGGAAGATCATCTCGGCGACCTCATGGATGCGCTCGATCACCGCCTGGTCGCGCTTGAAGAACAGCGCCCCGAACACGTTGTGGCCCTTGGGATAGGACAGTTCGAGATTCTCGAAGACGCTGAGGTCCTCGTAGATCGACGGGTTCTGGAACTTGCGCCCGACGCCGGCATGGACGATCTGGTCCTCCCGCATCCGGGTCAGATCGTGGCCCTTGAACCTGACGGACCCGCCGGATGAGCGCGTCTTGCCGCAGATCAGGTCCAGCACGGTGGTCTTGCCGGCCCCGTTCGGTCCGATGATCACCCGTATCTCGTTCGGGTCCACGTAGAAGGAGACGTCGTTGACCGCCTTGAACCCGTCGAAGGAGACCGTCAGGGCCTCGACGGCGAGAAGGAAGTCTTTCTGTTGCGGCGCGGCCGATGCTGCTTGGGGGGTCATGGCGTGTCCTTCCTCACTCTGCCGCCGCGTCGGGCGCGGGTGTTGCCCCGGGCGCGGGACGGACATCTCCGGAGCGGCGCAACAGGCGCTTCAGGTGCGGCTCGACGTGCTCGGCGTAGAGGCCGGCCAGGCCCTGGGGGAAAGCGAGCACCACGCCGATGAAGAGCGCCCCCATGGCGAACAGCCAGAGTTCGGGGAAGCTCTCCGAGAAGGTGGTCTTGGCCCAGTTGACCAGCAGGGCTCCATAGACGGCGCCGAAGATGGAGTAGCGGCCGCCGACGGCGCAGAAGATCACCATCTCGATCGAGGGCACGATGCCGACCAGCGTCGGCGACATGAAGCCGACCTGGAGCGTGAACATCGCCCCGCCGATGGCGGCGAAGGCGGAGCCCAGGCAGAAGACGAACACCTTGAAGTTGGCCACGTCGTAGCCGGAGAAGCGGACCCGGTCCTCCTGGTCGCGGATGGCGATCAGGAGCCGGCCGAGCTTGGAGCGGCGCACGAACTGGGCCGCCACAAGACAGCCGAACAGGAGCACCGCGTTGACGAAGTAGAGGATCACCTTGGCGTCGTCGGTCCGGATGTCCCAGCCGTGCAGGGTCCTGAGGTCGGTGATGCCGTTGACGCCGCCGGTGTAGCCCTGCTGGCCGATGATCAGGATGGTCAGGATCGCGGCGATGGCCTGGGTGATGATGGCGAAATAGACCCCGCCCACGCGCCGCCGGAACATGGCGATGCCGATGATGAAGGCCAGCGCCGTGGGAACCGCGATCACCGCGAAGATGGTGAAGGCGAAGGAGTGGAACGGCTCCCACCACCAGGGCAGGGCGGTCACCTGGTTCCAGTCCATGAAGTCCGGGATGCCGGGGGTGGACTGGATCGCGGTGTTTTCCGGCGAGGAGGCTTCCAGCTTCAGGAACATGGCCATGCAGTAGCCGCCGAGCCCGAAGAACACGCCCTGGCCGAGGGAGAGGATGCCGCCTGCGCCCCAGCACAGAACCAACCCGAGGGCGACGAAGGCGTAGGTGAGGTACTTGCCGAACAGGTTCAGCCGGAAGGTGTCGAGCCCGAGCGGCAGGACCACGAAGATTAGCGCGGCGAGGACGAGAAACCCGATGATCTCGGCGCTGGTGAAGGTGCGGTTGGCGAAGGATGTCATGATGCCGGCCCTCAGCTGCGGATCTTGAGGCTGAACAGACCCTGCGGGCGCAGCATCAGGATGCCGACGACGGTGAGCAGGGTGAGAACCTTGGCCATCGAGCCGGACAGGAAGAACTCCATGATCGACTGGGCCTGGCTGATGGAGAAGGCCGAGGCGAGCGTGCCGAACAGGCTCGCGGCTCCGCCGAAGACGACCACCAGGAAGGTGTCCACGATGTAGAGCTGGCCGGAGGAGGGGCCCGTCGACCCGATCATGGTGAAAGCCGCCCCGGCGACGCCGGCGATGCCGCAGCCGATGCCGAACGTCATCCGGTCGACGCGCTCGGTGTTGATGCCGACGGCGCCGGCCATGGTGCGGTTGAACATCACCGCGCGGACCTGCTTGCCCCAGCCGCTCTTCAAGAGGAGCAGCGCCACCGCGACGAAGATCGCGAAGGTCAGCACCATGACGAAGATGCCGTTGATCGGCAGGTCGATCATGTCGGTGAGCGGCAGGGCGCCCATCATCCAGTCCGGGATCTGAACGCCGACCTCGCGGGCGCCGAAGATCGAGCGGTAGGTCTGCTGCAGGATCAGGCTCAGGCCCCAGGTCGCCAGCAGCGTGTCGAGCGGCCGGCGGTAGAGGTGCCGGATCATCGCCCATTCCACAAACATGCCCAGCGCGCCTGCCGCGATGAACGCCAGGATCATGGCGATGAAGAAGTAGATGCAGAACAGGCCGGGAATGTACGTCTCGAAGATGTTCGAGCAGAGATAGGTGACGTACGCGCCCAGAATCATGAATTCGCCGTGCGCCATGTTGATGACGCCCATCTGTCCGAAGATGATGGCGAGGCCGAGGGCCATGAGAACGAGGACGGAGAAGAGAATAAGGCCCGCAAATCCCTGCATGGCAAAGATCGCGACGAGCTCGCTGGATGAATAGCCGTCAAACATGGCAGATGCCCCCGGTGCCGAAAGGACGCCGCGCGATGATCGGCGGCTTCAGGTCGTAAACCGCTCGGCGGCAGGCGTCCCCGCATGTGCGGGAGACGCCCTTGGCCGCAGAGGGAGGCGGCTTACTGGTAGCCCTCGGGGAACGGATCGGGCTCGACCAGTTCGGAGGTCTCGTAGACCACGTCGTACTGGCCGTTCTCGAGCGCCCGGCCGACGCGGGTCTTGGACCAGAGGTGATGGTTCTCGTGGATGCGCACGTAGCCTTCCGGCGCTTTGGTGAACTCCAGGCCGGGGGACGCTTCGCGCACCTTGTCGACGTCGAACGAACCGGCCTTTTCCACGGCCATCTTCCACAGCCACGGGCCCAGATAGGCGGCCTGGGTCACGTCGCCGATGACCATGTCCTCGCCCCACATGTCCTTGAACGCCTTGACGAATTCCTTGTTGTTCTCGTTCTCCAGGCTCTGGAAGTACTTCATGCAGGCATAGGCGCCCTCGATGTTCTCGCCGCCGATGCCGCGGATCTCGTCCTCCGTCACGGAGATCGTCAGCAGCAGCGGGTTCTCCTGGGTCATGTCGATGCCGGCCGCCTTCAGCTGCTTGTAGAAGGCGACGTTCGACCCGCCGACCACGATCGCGTAGATCACGTCGGGTTTCCTGAGCCGGATCTTGTTGATGACCGAGTTGAACTGGGTGTGGCCGAGCGGGTAATACTCTTCGCCGACGACCTTCAGGCCCAGCTTGTCCTCGATGTGCTTGCGCGCGATCTTGTTGGAGGTGCGCGGCCAGATGTAATCGGAGCCGAGCAGGTAGAACGTCTCGGCTCCGCGCTCCCTCACGACCCAGTCGATGCCGGCGATGATCTGCTGGGTCGCTTCCTGGCCGGTGTAGATGACGTTCGGCGACTCCTCGAGACCCTCGTAGAAGGTGGGGTAGTAGAGGAAGCCGTTGTACTGTTCGAAGACCGGCAGCACCGCCTTGCGCGACGCCGAGGTCCAGCAGCCCATCACCGAGGCGACCTTGTCGTTGACCAGCAGTTTCTTCGCCTTTTCGGCGAAAGTCGGCCAGTCCGAGGCGCCGTCCTCCTGGATGTAGTTGATCTTGCGGCCGAGCACGCCGCCCTGGGCGTTGATCTGCTCTATGGCGAGCTTCTCGGCCTGAACCGATCCGGTCTCTGAAATCGCCATCGTGCCGGTGATGGAATGAAGAATTCCGACAGTCACCGTGTCGTCGGTCACCGCAAGCCCGGTCGTATTCACCTGCGCGGTCGGGTAATCCTGCGCACGCAAGCCTTTCGGCATGAACAGTGCAGCAGAAAGAGCGGCGCCGCCCATGAGAACACTGCGCCGGTTGACCGGCGGATTCAGGCCGGAAGGTGTTTTTCGATCAGTCATCATGCCCCTCGCAAGTGACGTTGGTGGAACGGTTGCTTGGTTGTTCGGGCCGTCTGACCCGTTTCGAGGAGCATCGTCGCGGCTGGTGCGCTGCAGCAATGGGTGAATTTACCCATGGTGCTACGCAAAATTGGAGGTCATGCTGCTGAAACTGGCGTCGCTCTGCGGTTTTCGCTGGGGATGTCGGAGACCGAGATCTTGTGAGCAACGGGGACCGGCCGACGGATTGCATCGTCACGTTGCAATGCAGCATGCCGGAAGTGGCAGTTGGACGCGGTGGATCGCTCGATAGACCGGGCGCGGCCGATCACTCGGCAGCGCCGCACCTACAATCAGTGGGTCGCGAACGAGACGCTGGAGGATTTCGCGCTGCGCTTCACCGCGCGCCGGGCCCGCCGCTGGTCGTTCGGCCGGGTCGCGAACACGGCGATCGGGTCGATCTCGTTCCTTGCGCTCGAGGCGATCGGCGGAGCGATCACGCTGTCCTACGGGTTCGACAACGCGATCGTCGCGATCATGCTTGTCGGCCTCGTGCTGTTTCTGACCGGCCTGCCGATTTCCTACCATGCGGCCAAGGCGGGCGTGGACATCGATCTGCTGACGCGTGGCGCGGGCTTCGGCTACATCGGGTCCACCGTCACCTCGCTGATCTACGCCTCGTTCACCTTCATCTTCTTCGCCCTTGAAGCGGCGATCCTGTCGCTGGCACTGGAGCTCTGCTTCGGGGTGCCGCTGGGGATCGGATATCTCCTGAACGCGCTGGTGGTGATCCCGCTGGTGACCCACGGCTTCACCAAGATCTCGATCTTCCAGAAGTGGACCCAGGCGCTCTGGATCATCCTGCACATCACGCCTTTCGCCCTTGTGGCGGTCTCCGGCCATCTCGGCCTGGCGGACTGGATGTCGTTCGCGCCCCGCAACGGGGTGTCAGGCAGCGGGCTGGACCTTCTGATGGTCGGCGCGGCCTCCGGGGTGGTGTTCTCGCTGATCGCCCAGATCGGCGAGCAGGTCGATTTCCTCCGCTTCCTGCCGGAGCCGACCACGCCGGCGGAAAAGCGCAAATGGTGGCTTGCCCTCGTCACCGCCGGTCCGGGCTGGTCCGTCCTTGGCGTGGTGAAGATGCTGGCCGGGTCCTATCTCGCCGTCCTGGCGGTCCATGCGGGCGTCGCCTCCTTCAACGCGGTCGAGCCGACCCAGATGTATCTGGTCGCGTTCCAGACCATGATCCCCGATGCGATGATCGCGCTGGCCCTGACCGGCGCCTTCGTCGTGGTCTCCCAGCTCAAGATCAACGTCACCAACGCCTATGCCGGCTCCATCGCCTGGTCGAACTTCTTCTCCCGGCTGACCCACGCCCATCCGGGCCGCGTCGTCTGGCTGCTGTTCAACGTCCTGATCGCCCTGATGCTGATGGAGCTCGGGGTCTTCGCGGCGCTGGAATCCACGCTGACCATCTATTCGACGGTGGCCGTCGCCTGGATCGGCGCGATCGTCGCGGATCTGGTGATCAACAAGCCGCTCGGCCTCAGCCCGCCCGGCATCGAGTTCCGTCGCGGCCATCTCTATGACATCAACCCGGTCGGCGTCGGCGCCATGGTCGGCTCGGCGGCGCTGGGGCTGGCGGCCAGCGGCGGCCTGTTCGGAACGACCGCCGATGCCTTTGCCACGGCGATCACCCTGGCCGCCACCTTCGTCCTCGCCCCCCTGATCGCCTGCGCCACCAGGGGCCGATACTATATCGCCCGTCCGCCGGAGCCGCTGGACGAGAGCGAGGTCGCCTGCAGCCTGTGCGGCAACGTCTTCGAGCGCGAGGATTCCATCCACTGCCCGTTCTACGCCAACTGGATCTGCTCGCTGTGCTGTTCGCTGGACGCGCGCTGCAGCGACATCTGCAAGCCCCACGGCAGTCTGCCCGAACAGCTCAAGGACCTGGTGGATTGGGCCTTTCCGGAGCGTGTCGGGCGGGCGCTCAAGACCCGCTACGCCGTGTTCGTCGTTCTCATGGCGGGCGCGGCCCTGGCGATCGGCCTGCCGATGCGGTGGATCTATCTGGTCAGCACCGACCCGGCCGGCTCGCTCGTCCAGGCGTTGTGGCTGTCCTACGCAATGCTGATCTTCATCGCCGGCATCGCCATCTGGTTGTTCGTGCTGGCCCAGGAAAGCCAGCGCACCGCCATGGCCGAAAGCGAGCAGCAGGCCCAACTCCTGATGCGTGAGATCCGCGCCCACAAGCACACCGACGCCGAACTGCAGCGGGCGCGGGAGGCGGCGGATGCGGCGAACGTGGCCAAGAGCCGCTACGTCGTCGGCATCAGCCACGAACTGAGGACGCCGCTGAACGCCATTCTCGGCTATGCCCAGCTCCTGGAGAACGATCCGGATCTGCCCCCGCGCCGCCAGGAGGCGGTCTCGGTCATCCGGCGGTCCGGCGAACATCTCTCCGGCCTGATCGAGGGCCTTCTCGACATCTCGAAGATCGAGGCCGGACGGCTGGAGATCGATTCCGATATCATCTATCTGCCGGAATTCCTGAACCAGCTTGCCGCCGTGTTCCGCATGCAGGCGGCCGAAAAAGGCCTTGTCTTCACGTATGAGGCGACCGATCGGCTGCCGGGATGGGTCCGCAGCGACGAACGCCGGCTCCGCCAGATCCTGATGAACCTCTTGACCAACGCCATCCGCTACACGGAGACCGGCGAGGTCCGTTTCGAGGTCCAGTATCGCAGCGAGGTCGCGCGGTTCACCGTGACCGATACCGGCCCTGGCATTCCCGAAGACCAGATCCCCCGCATGTTCCTGCCGTTCGAGCGGCTGACCCGGCCGCACGGGCCGGTCGTACCCGGCACGGGGCTCGGCCTGACCATCACCAAGCTTCTCACCGAGATCCAGGGCGGCGAGATCACGGTGGACTCGGTGGTGGGCGAGGGGAGCCGGTTCGAGATCCGCCTGATGCTGCCGAGGGTTCACCGGCGCACCACGCTACCCGCCGATCATCGCCGCAGGGTCAACGGCTACCGCGGCCCGCGCCGCACGATCCTGGCCGTGGAGGACGAACCCGACCATCGCGCCCTGATCCAGGACGCCCTGCGCCCAGTCGGCCTGTCGCTCCACTTCGCCGAAAGTGCGGAAGCCGCCATTGCCATGTTGCCGGACCTGGTCCCCGACCTCTTTCTTCTCGATGTGGCGCTTCCGGGCATGAGCGGGTGGGAACTCGCCGAACATCTGCGTGCCCACGGCCACGAGACGACGCCGATCCTGATGGTGTCCGCCCATGCCAACGACCTGCGCACGCGCGGGGCCCAGGGCGCGCTGCACGATGATTTCATCTCCAAGCCGATCAACATCGACGAGCTTCTGATCAAGCTCGAGCGGCACCTGAAGATCACCTACACGCTGGCCGGCGGCGTTGAGCGCGCCGAGGCGCTGGAGCATCCGAGGCTTCCGCGAGACCGGATCGAAGAGCTTCGGCACTTCGCCCAGATCGGCTATCCGCGCGGGCTACGGCAGACCCTCTCGGCCATCGAGGTGGACGATCCGGGCCTCAGCAGCACCGTGGCGCGCCTGCGCGGCATCGTCGCGACCTACGATCTGCCGCACCTCGACAAGGTGCTCGGCGACATGGAGCGCGACCATGATGCTTAACCAGACGCGCGACATCGTGCTGGTGGTGGACGATGCGCCCGAAACGCTGTCGATGCTGATCGACACGCTGGAGGAGGCGGGTCTGACGGTCATCGTTGCGCGCGACGGCATCACCGCGCTCACGCTGGCGCGCCGGGTCCAGCCGAACGCGATCCTGCTCGATGCCATGATGCCGGAGATCGACGGTTTCGAGACCTGCCGGCGGCTCAAGTCCGGACCGGACCCGGTCGCCGCGCCGATCATCTTCATGACCGGCCTGTCCGACCCCTCCCACATCGTCGCCGGACTTAGGGCCGGCGGCGTCGACTACGTGACCAAGCCGGTAAACACGGAAGAGCTCATCGCGCGCGTGGCCATCCACATCGCCAACGCCCGCCTGATCGACGATACCCGCAACGCGTTCGATGCGGTCGGTCAGCCGGTGATGGCGCTCAGTCCGACCGGTGCCATCGCATGGGCTTCGGTCCAGGCGCTGGATATCGCCGGCCGCGCGCTGCAGATCGCCGACGACGGCTCCGAGATCGGCAATGCTGCGTTTCTCGGCTGGGTGGCGTCGGTCTGGGAAAGCCCGACCTCGTCGGTCGCCCCCTGGGAGGCGGCGGAGGGACGCGGCCACGTCACGGTGACCTATATCGGTCGCACCACGTCCGGCGACGTGCTGGTGCGCGTCTCCCGAGGGGAACAGGCGGACGAGGCGCTCTTCCGGGAGAAGCTCGGCCTGACCCAGCGGGAGGCGGAAGTGCTGCACTGGATCGTTCAGGGCAAGTCGAACCGGGACATCGCCGAGATCCTCTCGCTCAATCCCGGCACGGTGAACAAGCATCTGGAGAAGATTCTCGACAAGTTCGGGGTCGAGAACCGGACGGCCGCCGCCGTTCAGGCCCTGCGCGCGCTGGGCACGCGCTAGAGCGTTGCCCACCTTCACGGAAACGGTTCTGTCTCGTGTTCGGTGGGGCGATCCGTCAGGCAGCGGCGCTCGCCCGGCCGGGATGCTGCAGGTCGGTGTTGCCGCCCGAGGCGACGATCACGCAGGTCCGTCCGGCGAGTTCGATGCGGCCCGCCAACACCGCGGCGAGGGCGATGGCGCCGCCCGGCTCCAGCACGACCTTGAGGTGATCGAAAGCCACCCGCATCGCCTCTTCGGCCTCTTCGTCGCTCGCGGTGAGCCCGCCCGCGAGGAGCCGCCGGTTGATCTCGAAGGTGATCTCGCCGGGCATCGGCGACAGCAGCGCGTCGCAGATGGAGTGTCCGCCCGGAGCGTTGCCGAGCCGTTCTCCGGCGGCAAGCGACCGTGCCGTGTCGTCGAAGTCCGCCGGCTCCGCCGACCAGATCTCGGTGGCGGGCGACAGCGCCTTGACGGCCGTTGCCGTCCCCGCGGTCAGGCCACCGCCACCGGCCGGCACGATCACCAAATCGATCGAAAGGCCGAGGGTCGCGGCATCCTCCATGATCTCAAGGCCGACCGTACCCTGGCCGGCGATGATGTCCGGGTCGTCGAACGGCCGTACGAGGGTCGCGCCGGTTTCCTCGACGATTGCGGCGGCGATCGCGGCGCGGTCTTCCGTCGCGCGATCATAGAGCACCACACGGCCTCCGTAGCGCTTCGTGCCGTCGATCTTCGCGCGCGGCGCGTTCGACGGCATCACGATCGTGGCCGGTATTCCGAAAATACGTGCGGCATATGCGACGCCCTGGGCATGATTGCCGGACGAATAGGCGACGACGCCCTTTTCGCGCTCGGACGGCGTCAGCCGGGAAATCTTGGTGTAGGCGCCGCGGAACTTGAAAGAGCCGGTCCGCTGCAGGGCCTCCGGCTTGATCAGGACCCGGCCGCCCGTGTGCTGGTTCAGCCAGTCATTCTCCAGAAGCGGCGTTCGAATCGCCTGTCCCCGCAGGCCGTCGGCTGCGCGCCGGATGTCGTCGAGATCGGGACGGGAGGACATCGAAAGGGGCTCCGCACGGGGCAGGGTGGAGGGTATGGGGCTGTGCGCACTCTATCCGACCGCTGCGCCGACGCCAGTGCGCGCGCGCAGCGAATTTCGCGCAGGCAGACGGCTGCGCGCTGCGCGCGCTTCTGGTCTGCGCGTTTGCCGGGACGCCGGGTCTTGCCGCAGCCTGCCACGCGCCTTATCCCCTTGCGGAGACGTGAACCCTGATCCCTCGAGCTCATGGTGGCGGACTTGATAAACAGGTCCTGCCGCCCGACAATGAAGACATCATGGTAACATTGCTCGACACCACCGAACGTCAGGACGCCGAGGCGCGGGCCGCGCGTCCGCGGCACCCGGAAAAGGCGCGCCGGCCGGAAACGCCGACGCAGCGCAAACCCGACTGGCTGCGCGTCAAGGCGCCCGGCTCGCCGGTCTATCGCGACACCCAGAAGATCGTGAAGGAAAACGGCCTCGTCACGGTCTGCGAGGAAGCCGGGTGCCCGAACATCGGCGAATGCTGGTCGAAGAAGCACGCCACGTTCATGATCATGGGCGACACCTGCACTCGGGCGTGCGCGTTCTGCAACGTGCGCACCGGCCTGCCGGACGCGCTCGATCAGGACGAGCCGCAGAAAGTGGCGGAAGCCGTCGCCAAGCTCGGCCTCAATCACGTGGTCATCACCTCCGTCGACCGCGACGATCTCGATGACGGCGGCGCGGAGCATTTCTACCGGGTGATCACCGAGATCCGGAACGCAGCGCCCGGAACCACCATCGAGATCCTGACTCCGGACTTCCTGCGCAAGCCGGGCGCGCTGGAGCGCGTCGTGGAGGCCAAGCCAGACGTCTTCAACCACAATCTGGAGACGGTGCCGGGGCTGTATCTGACCGTGCGGCCGGGGGCCCGCTACTACCACTCGATCCGGCTGCTCGACCGGGTGAAGCAGCTCGACCCGGGCATGTTCACCAAGTCTGGGATCATGGTCGGCCTCGGCGAGGAGCGGAATCAGGTGCTCCAGCTGATGGACGACCTGCGCTCCGCCGACGTGGACTTCCTGACCATCGGCCAGTATCTCCAGCCGACCCGCCGGCATCACGCCGTGGTCCGCTTCGTTCCGCCGGAAGAGTTCAAGTCGTTCGAGGCGATCGCCTATGCCAAGGGCTTCCTGATGGTGTCGGCGAGCCCGCTCACCCGCTCGTCGCACCACGCCGGCGAGGACTTCGAGCGGCTGCGCCAGGCTCGCGAGGCGCGCACCCGCGCGTGAAACCCAACCCGCTCCAGGTCGTTGTCCTCTCATGCCGCATTTCGAAACCACGCACCGAGTGAACCACTCTGCCGAGGACATGTTCGACCTGGTGGCGGACGTGGAGAAGTATCCGAACTTCGTGCCCCTGTGCCAGTCGCTCTCCGTGCGTGGGCGCCGGGAGCAGGGCGACGGCACGGAGGTGCTGGTGGCCGACATGACGGTGGCCTACCGGTTCATCCGCGAGACCTTCACGTCGCGGGTGGTGCTCGACCGGGCGAACCGGACGATCTTCGTGGAATATCTCGACGGCCCGTTCCGTCACATGGAGAACCGGTGGACCTTCAAGCCGGTCGATGACGAGCACTCCGAGGTCGGCTTCTACATCAACTACGAGTTCAAGAGCCGGGCGCTGTCCGCCGTGATGGGGTCCGTGTTCGACCGGGCGTTCCGCAAATTTGCCACGGCGTTCGAGGAACGCGCCGACGAGGTCTACGGGACCTGACCAGCAAATCCCAGCGAAAGTGGGCACCGGTTTCGCGTCCGGCTTTGCGGTGAAGAGATCTTCTCCCTCACGCCGAGTTCGCTTCGCTCATGGCTCCGGGTGGGCGGCCGGTCCTTAAGTCCCGGTCGCTTCGCTCCGCGCTTCTTGAGCGGCCGGCGCGCTGTCTCGCTCTGACGAGCAAATTCCAGCGAAAGCCGCTGTCTGTCCGACATTGAAGGCCGCCCGAGGCCTCATGCCGGGGAAAGGGCCCGATCCGGTCACGCCGCCAGCGCGAGCCGTGGGCCGGCCTGGCGATAGGCCAGCGCCTCGGCGAGATGCAACCGGCCCACCCGCTCGCTGCCGTCGAGGTCCGCGAGCGTGCGGGCCACCTTGAGCACCCGGTGATAGCCGCGGGCCGACAGCCGCATGGCTTCCGACGCATCCCGCAGCAGTCTGGCGCCCTCCGTGTCCGGCCGGGCGATGTCCTCGATCAGGCTCGGGCCGCAGTCCGCGTTGGTCCGCGCGGGCGCGCCGAGGGCTGCGAAACGGGCCGCCTGAAGCTCCCGCGCGGTCTTGACCCGGGCCGCCACCTCGGCCGAGCCTTCGCCGGGCGCGGGCAGGGCCAGATCCGCGGCGGTCACGGCCGCCACGTCGATGCGGACGTCTATCCGGTCGAGAAAAGGCCCGGACAATCGCGCCTGATACTCCGTGGCGCAGCGGTCGCCGCGCCGGCACTGGTGGCCCGGCTCGCCGTAGTAGCCGCAGCGGCACGGGTTCATGGCGCAGACGAGCTGGAACTGGGCGGGATAGCTGACCCGGTGGTTGGCCCGCGCGATCACGGCCCGGGCCGTCTCCAGCGGTTCGCGCAGGGCGTCCAGCACCTGGGGGGCGAATTCCGGCAGTTCGTCGAGAAAGAGCACGCCGAGATGGGCCAGCGAGACCTCGCCCGGCCGCGCCCGCACGCCACCGCCGACCATGGCCGCCGTCGAGGCGGAGTGATGAGGCGAGCGGAACGGCCGGCGCTGGGACAGCCGGCCCTCGCCGAGCTGACCCGCGATCGACTGGACCATCGACACCTCGAGCAGCTCGCGCGGCGACAGCGGCGGCAGGATCGAGGGTAGACGCTGGGCGAGCATCGACTTGCCGGCGCCGGGCGGCCCCACCATCAGGAGATTGTGTCCGCCGGCCGCCGCGATCTCCAGCGCCCGCTTGGCGGTCTCCTGGCCCTTCACGTCGACGAGGTCCGGCAGCGGCGCGTCTTCGGACCGGATCCGCGGATCCGGCCGGGACAGGACCTGGGTGCCCTTGAAATGGTTGGCGAGCGCGATGAGGCTGCGCGGCGCCAGGATCGCCATGTCGCCGGAAGCCCAGGCCGCTTCGGGCCCGCAGGCGGCCGGACAGATCAGGCCCTTGCCGAGCGCGTTGGCCCCGATCGCCGCGGGCAGGGCGCCGGCAACCTGGGCGATCGTGCCGTCCAGCGACAGCTCGCCGAGGACCACGTAGTCGAGCACCTGATCGGCCGGCACCACGCCCATCGCCGCCATCAGACCGATGGCGATCGGCAGATCGTAGTGGCTGCCTTCCTTCGGCAGGTCGGCGGGTGCCAGATTGACGGTGATGCGCTTGGGCGGCAGCGACAGGCCGGAGGCGATCAGCGCCGAGCGGACCCGCTCCCGGCTCTCCGCCACAGCCTTGTCGGGCAGGCCGACGATGGTGAAGGCGACCGCGCCCGGCCCGATCTGGACCTGAACGTCGACCGGAACCGCCTCGACCCCCTGAAACGCCACCGGAAAATCAAGATATTGAAAATCAAAGACAAATAGATTGGCTGAATTGGCCGGTACCATGGCCAATACCATGAACGA
>NZ_JAUSUL010000008.1 GCF_030814015.1 Amorphus orientalis | reverse complement strand
ACCCCCTGAAACGCCACCGGAAAATCAAGATATTGAAAATCAAAGACAAATAGATTGGCTGAATTGGCCGGTACCATGGCCAATACCATGAACGAGAGGGTCTAACCCAAGCGGTCCAGAGAACCAACCAGCTCATCTACCACGTTCTGGATCGGCATGAGTACCTTCCCGCCCATCAGACATTTCTTGCCCGAGTGCTTCACGGGTGCCGTGATGAAGGGGCCGCGGGGCTCTCCGAATTCCTCGATCCATTCACTCGGCAGAACGAAGAGGTCGATCGAGGTCGGGCCGGTGCGAAAGACGCCGAGGGCAATTCCATTACGATGTTCATTCGGAACCTCGAAGTGACCGCTGTCGCCCTCGCCGTCGCGGTAGGGGCAGACCATAATCTTGCGCTGCTTGGCACGGAGAATCGCATAGAAGTCGATCCAATCGGGATCGCCGTCCTCGGGGAAGGCGCAATACCCGCCGGACATCTGAATGAAGCCGACGACGATGTTGGCCGCTCCGTCATCTGAAAGAAGGCGGGATTTCCGCTCGGCCGACGGGACTTCGCTCTCCAGGCCGAAGGCAAGCCAGCCATCGTCCACATGGAGGAGCTTCGCCAGGGCTGACAGGGTTTTAGGGCGAGGGATGGCAATACCAGAGTGCCATTTACGAACTGCTTCGCCTTTTACGGATATGTTAAATCTCGATTCCAGATTATCACGAATCCAAACAAGCCGGCCCTTCTGCATCGGTGGGCACTGGGAATAATTATCGCATGCCGTCTTGAAGCGCTTGGCAAACTCTGGGTGAGCCGGGGCGGTATTTTCTGGGACTTCCTGGGACATCGTTGAACACTCTCTCACGCCAAATTATGTGCTTGACATAAGCCATGCGGAGATAAGTGTCAATTTCGAAAGTGATTCGGCACTTTTAATTTGTAAGATGAAGCCGCACCGAGTTGAGGATGCGGTCCTGCGTCGCCCCGCGTTCGGACAGGAGTGGTAAGATTTTCTCGTCGTAGGTTCCCTCGGCGACGATGTGATAATTGAAAACCGTGTCTCTCTGACCCCGCCGATGAAGTCGCTTGTTGAATTGCTGGTATAATTCGAGGTCGGGCGTGAGCCCGTACCATACCGAAATACTACCTCCGTATTGAATATTTTGCCCATGGCCGACGGAGGCCGCGTGAGCAAGCATCAATCCAATATCACCATTATTCCAACGAGTCTTCGTCTTCCTAACGTCGCCCTCACCAAATACAACGGCCCTTTTGAAGGCTTTGCGGATGCGCATGAGGTCAAATTTGAACGAGTAGGCGACCAGAACAGGAGCGCCATTGGCGTCTTCAATGAGTGCTTCGAGGGCTTCTAGCTTCTTGTCATGAATCCAGACGTCCTTGCCGTCCTCCTGATACATGCTGCCGTTTGCGAACTGGAGGAGCTTGTTGTGTAGAACGCCGCGGTTCACCGCCTCTACGTCATAGACCTCCGAGACCAGCTCGCGTTCGAAGCGCTTGTACTCCTGGAGAACCTTTCGGGGTAAAGTCACTTTCACCGTCTGGTCGATCCGCGGGGGGAGCTGAACGACGTCCTCCTCGCGCAGGGAGAACATGATGTCCCCCAGGCGGGCCATGATGTCTTCTTCCGCACCATCCTTCGGCTCGATCTCCCAGCGCATGTAACCCTGGTTGAACCATCGGTCTTTGAACGCCTTCATGCTGCGGCCGAGGCGCTTCCCGCCATCAGCGACCTTAGCCAGCCCCCAGAGGTTCATGATGCCCTTCGGGGCGGGGGTGCCGGTCAACAGGATGCAGCGCGAGATGAATGGCCGGGCCTTCACGGCGACGCCGAAGCGGGTCAGCCGCTTGAGCTTGGTCTTCATTTTCGCGTTTTTGAACATCGACGCTTCGTCGACGACGAGTACGTCGTAGGGCCAACGCTTTCCGCGTCCGAAATACTCCCAGACCCACGGGAGCATTTCGCGATTGATGATGTGGATCTCGGTGTCCCGGCGGATGAGGCGGCGACGCTTCCACTCCTTGCGGCGCGTACTCATGCGCTGGGCGTAGGCGGCCGCTTGATCAATCGGGAGATCCAGAGCGTCCCTTGCGAACTGGTAGTCATCCCGGCGCGCGTCTGCGATGTCATCGTCGTCGTCCTCGGCCCGGACCAGTGTCCAGGTGAGGTCCCGCAGATGCTCCCATTCCTCGAACTCGTCGGGCCATGTGGCCGATGCGACCAGGAGCGGCGCAACGACCAGGACCTTGTTGACTTTCCGATCGTCGAGGAGGTCAAGGAGGGCGGTCAGAACGATGACGGTCTTCCCAGCCCCCATCGGGAGCGCCAGGATGATCGTCCGTAGGCGCTTCACCTTGTTGACGAAGCGGATCTGAGGACGCAGGAGGTCCGATCGCTTCCGCGGCGCCTTCATATGATGTCGGCGTCCGATCGGGCGGGGTGCTTGCCGCCCAGGATACGGATACCGTCCTCAATCGTATCGACGGCGTGGACCTCAACGCCGTGGCTCTTGAGGCGATGGATCTCGCGCGCCTGGGCTTTATTGGGTCGCTTTCCGGTCTGCTTGAATTCGATCAGAACCACTCGACCGGCTTTGGCAAAGAAGCGATCCGGCCCGGAGATGCGACCTGCCCACTGTAGCTTTCGGACGATCCAACCGGTTGACTGTGCGTGTCTGCAAACCGCTCTTTCGATGTAGCTTTCGAGCATAATAACCCCTTAGAAGTGTAATTTATACGACAGGCTCAAAGAAGTTGATCTGCTCTAAGATCGATCGAGCTTCCCGGATGTACCAGTTGTAGTCGAGGTCATCTGGAAGTCGGTCGGGTATTTCCATTAGAGGGCGGGCGCCCTGTGTTCTCGGGACACGATTGCTGTTCGTCTTATAATGGATGCATCCCTCAACGGAGGTGGAGTAATACCATCGGATTGCTTTTCCGAGGTATTCGGCGTCGGAGGTGTCGAATGCGACGCCGGGTTTCAGGACCCGACCGTTTTTTCCGTACCGGGGCACTTCGGTTTCGCGGACGTTCCAAACGGCGCCGCCGTTCACAGTGCGAACCGTAAGGAACTTTCGGACGTCCTGGCACGAGCGGATCGTCTTGGAGACCGGAACCCCTTCGGTGATGTATTTGACCACAGCGTCGATGCAGATCTCGTTCTCGGGGTTCTTCGCGATACCAGCTTTGGCGTAGTACCCTTTGGTCTTCACCCCATCCCCGTCCGGCTTAACGGCGATGTAATTGTTCACATTGGCCGAGTAGAGCGCGGAATATGGCGTCTCTTCGGTCCCGAAGCCGGTGTCCTCTTCCCACTCCCGGACGATGTCATTCATCAGGTCCACGTCGGACTTTGGGCAACGGATGACGATGCCGTCCGTGTTCGCGCTGACAACGGGTACGCCCTCCCCCTCCAGGCGCTCGATCAGCATCAGGAGGGAAAGCTGGCCGGTGACCGTCGTCTGGATGAGGAGGTCTGGGGCGAAAAGGACCGAGAACTGGGAGCCGAATTTTCCAAAGCTCCCGTTGATGACGATCTTCAGAGTGTCCGAGGTGGCCGTTTCCGTATCGAGGCGGCTCTTGAGTTCACTGAGACGACTCAAACCCTCCGGGTTTGCCTTCTCTTCGGCCTTGATCTCGGCCTTCAGAGCCCCCGCGGCCTTCTTCGCTTTGAGGCGTTTGTTTACGATCCCCCGATAGACCCCCATGAACGCCAAGCCCATCTGCTGGGGCGCGAGGTCCAGGTTCATGATGATGTAGGGGTAGTAGGAGGTCACATCGCGGTCGACGAGGATGTGGTCCGCGTCCGCAAGGTGCGAAACTCGCTCCTCAGAGCTATGAAGCCCACCGATGCCCATCCGATAGACGCTGTCACCGATCGAGATCCTGGCTGCCTTGAGCGCGTCCGGGAGCACGACCTTGCCACCCGGAGAGAGGCGGAAGTTACTTTCCTTGATCAGCCGCAGGACCGAGCGTAGCTCCGGATGCTTGAACTTGATGAAGCTCGGAACGCGATAGCGGAACGACAAGCCAGTGCGAAACCTCGGTTTCTGGAGCCGCTTACCAAGGCGCTTTTCGACCTGCGATCGGATCACTGTCTCAGCGATCTGGGCATCTGACTTCGAGCGGAGGTCTGTCCCATATTCCTCGCTCATCCGGGCGCGCAGAGCGAGCTGCTGAGGTAGGCTGTCGAAAAGGAGCCCGGTGGCGTCCAGGTCGTTCACGCAATAGGTGTAGGTCTCTTCAATTTCTTCGTCTGAGAGTGTTTTGCCGGGGTCGTAGGGCAGATCCTGCATCCGTTTCCCGTGCAGGCGGCCGTTGTAGATTTTCAGGCTGGCTTGGCCCGGCGCGACCTCAATGAGGTCAATGTGATCAATCCGCTTGGGGCACTGGATCTCGAACGCCTCTTCGACCTCCCAGGGGCGCATTTTCTCGACGATGACGGCGTCGGCAAGCCGCTTGATCTCGGCGACCGATCTACCGTCGATCGCCGCGGCGATGAGGAGCATGTCGAAATTGCGGGAATTGAAGCCGACGGTGCGTTTCTTACTGACGAAGCGGCGCAGTCGGCGGCGGTCTTCCTGGGACAATCGGCTGGTCGTCTCGACCGACCAGACGCGGCCGTCACTCTTCCTCTTGGCGGCAAAGAGGAAGTAGTTGGGGTAGGTCTCGGTGTCGATGAACTCGACTTCGCGATCGAGGGTATAGGGAATCATCATCAGAACTGCGTCGGGCTCCCAGGTCACCTGGGAGCCCGCTCGCGCATCTTCAATCAGATGTCGTCGTCATCGTCGTCGCGGCTGCGACGGCGGCTGCGACTGTTCCGGGATGGGCGGTCGACGTCATCATCGTCATCGTCATCATCCCGGGATCGGCGACGGGAACGGGGCTTCTCATCCTCGTCATCATCCTCGTCATCGTCTCGGGACCGGCGACGGGAACGGGAACGGGGCTTCTCGTCGTCATCGTCGTCCTTGGAGCGGCGGCGACGGCGGGGCTTTTCATCCTCCTCGTCGTCATCAGCGCGGGAACGACGCCGGGTCGACTTGCCGTCATCCTCATCGTCGTCGATGTCGTCGAATTCATCCGGGTCGGGCGGAGCGGCGCCGAAGGCGTCGCCGTCGCGACGGAACCGAACGGCCTCCAGGCTGGCGTTGACCCGTTTGCCCCATTTGTTGTCCTGCCCCCAGACACGGATGATGGCGTCCACGTAGCAGCCCGAGTAGAGGACGTTGTCGGCCTCGACGACCTCCACCTTGTCCCGATCGAGGGTCAGGGGCTTCTTGGCGTTGTTGGCCGAGACAAACATCATGCCTTCGTAGCCATCATATTCGGTGTCACTGCCGTCGCGGAGGCAGAGCTTGTCCTCCTTCAGCTTCGGCGGGCCTTTGGGCCACTTTATCGCCTTGGCCTCATCCATCGCGGCCTCGACCAGATCCAGGTTCCGCTGCCCCGATTTCGTCTCGGGGTCGATCAGGAAGTTCGCGTTGAACTTGGGCTCGCCCTCGCCGTCGCCAAACGCCTGGGCTCGGAAGAGGTGGGCGAACGACAGACGGACGTCCTTGAGCTGGACGCGGCAGGGGTCATTTTTCTTTCGATCACTCATATCGTGCATCTCCACTTTAAAGTGCTATTCATCGTCAAAAAGGTCGATGAGCGGCGTGATTGCTGGGCGGGAGTCGTGTTCCGGGACCAGGGTCGGCTTGGGTTCGCCGGTCTCGATCTCGTCTGACAAGCGCTCCCAGATCCGCGGAGGAAGCTCCTTCTCGACCTGGGCAGGGCTCTTTAGTTTCCGTGTAAAGGCATCGTCTTCGCCCAGGAGACGAACGAGGCGTTTCTGGGCTCGCTCTTGCGCGCGCCATTTCCTCGGCGGGCGCCGCCCCTCGACCAACTTTTGGCCAGGGGTCGGCCGTCCCATGCGCGCATCTTCCATCGCCTCGGCTTCGAGGCGCTGAAACCACCGGTCAATGAGGGGCTTGTTCTCAAGCAAGTAGCGCCGCTGCTCCGGCGGCATCAGGTGGAACGGCTTCGGCGGAAGGTCGTGCGCGACGTCGTGGTCCAGATTGTCGAAGTCATCGATAATCGTGCGGAGCATGTGCTCATCATGCGCTTCACACTTCCGAGCCTTTGCGCCCGGGCAGTAGAGGCACCAAGGCCCTGGCGTCGCCTTCGGGTTACGCGCCTCGGTCGCCTCGGCGGCAAACTTCATCTGCACACCGAACTCAAGCAGGTCTTCGAGGGTCGTATCCCAGATCCCACCCCCATTCGGCACACGAGGCTGCCAGACGATGAGCCGGAAGTCGGTGACGGACGTCATGTGCCGGGCGATCTGGTCCCAGAACCCAAGCGCGTAGAGCTGGAGCTGGAAGTTCATGACCGGAGAAACAGGCACACGCCCGAATTTGTTGTCCCAGATCGTGATGCGGCGGCGCCCGATGATGCCGATGTCCAGCGTGCCGAATTGCCCTGGCATCCAACGATCGAGCTTCACGCGCTTCTCGACGAAGAGCTTACCGGGGATGTCTTCGACCCGGTCGATGCCTTCGGCGATCATCTCGGCGGCGGCCTCGTCGATCTCGATCTCGAACTCGCCGCGGGTGAAGGTCTTTCCGACGAAGGAGTAGGGGTCCCGCTCCTTGACGAGGCACTTCTCCATGATGTCGTGGAAGACGTCGCCTTCGGAATTCGCCTCCGTCCGATCGTCGTAGCCGTGCTCCTCCTCCATGTTCGGCGCGAGCGCGCAATGCCCCCAAATGGAGGCTGACGAGGGGGCAAGACGGGCGTGAGGCTTTTCCGCCATTTAGGTCGCCTGATCGAAGGTCTTCTGGTGAAGGGCATCGCCAGATGGCTGGGAGGGTCGGGGCTGGGGACCGCCCGGCGTGCCCTTCGCCGGAAGACCCTCTGGGGAAACCAGAGGGCCCCGGGCTGACGATCAGACGTCGTCGTCGTCCTCGCCGTCCTCGACCGGCGTCCACTTCTTGGCGGTGCTTTCGAGGGTGTCGAGGGCCTGACGGCGGTAGGCTTCGTCGATCGCGGAGAACTTGTCGGCCTCGTACTCCTCGGCGATCTTCTTCACCGCTTCGCGGCGGGCGAGGTGGTCGGCGTCGCTCTCGGCGGCCTCCAGGAAGTCCTTCGCCTTGGTCTTCATCTCGGTTTCGGTCGGCGCCTTGGTGCTCTTGGTGGAGCTGTTCCGGCTACCAGCCGGGCGACCGCGGCCACGCTTCGGGGCCTCCGCGGCGTCACCGTCACCGTCCGAGCCGCTGCTCTTCTTCGAGGTGCCCTGAGCGGCCATGCCGTCCTTGGCCTTCGCGGTGATGGTCCGCAGCATTTCGGTGTTTTCGCGCAGGGCTTCGGTGTGTTCGCGCAGGGCTTCTTCGAGGCTCATTTCCGTTCTCCGTTTCAGTGGGTCGATGTCCGGTGTTCGGTCGATGGACATTGACATATCACTTAATAAGTGAAATTGGAAAGGGGAGAGTGATTATTTTTTTCGGAGACCGACGATGAAGACGTTGACGAGGCTGGGTAGTGCGCCGGAAGCCCTGGCCGTTGTGCTGGTCCGCAACCTCCCGCACTACGTGGAGAAGGGACGCCTCGACGAAGAGGCCGTCGCACGAGATATGCAGGTAAGCACGGCAAATGTGCTTCGGATCGTCGACACAAGTCAACTGCTGAGCCGTGATGTCCCCGCCCTTCTGGCGCTGCGCGACTCCACACTCACCGAGGCGGTCCTGGCGCCCTACGTCATGGACGGCCCGGACTACGTTCCCCGGCTTGTGGATGTCCTGACCGAGAACCTGCCGGAGCACATCAGCCGCCACCGCAAGGGCTCGATTCGCGTGGCCGCGGTCGCCGGGGCTCTCGGCTATCACGCGGAGACGCTGCGCAAGGCGTTCCGCCGCAACCGCATCTTCGGCCACTACGTGACGCCGCTCTGCAACCTGCCGGGCTCCACTCTGACCCCTGAAAAGCTCGCCCCCTACGTCCGCACCGAATAGGCAGGCCACGCCCGATGATTAAGGACGCGAAGCGTCTTATTCGGGCCGGCTTTGCTGTTCATCTGCTGCGGAAGAAGTCCAAGGCACCAGTCAATGAGAACTGGTCCAAGGCTCCCCGTCTGTCCTACGACCAGTTCTGCCGGCGCTACAAAGAAGGCCATAACATCGGCGTCCGCCTCGGCGAGCCGTCGTTGGTCGACGGGCTCTATCTGCACGTCATCGACATGGATATCCGTGTTGATGAGGCCGAGGACGACGCGTATGCGGCGCTGCACGACCTGTTCCCAGGCGTAGACCTGGACGAGCTGCCGACGGTCAAATCCGGATCGGGCGGCGCGTCGCGGCATTTCTATTTCGGCACCACAGAGCCCTTCCCGTCCAAAAAGCTGGCCAAGAGCAAGGACACCTTCGTCGATCGCGAGGGGAAGAAGCACCGCGAGTGGGAAATCGAGCTGTTCGGCACCGGCAAGCAGGTCGCGCTGCCGCCAAGCATCCACCCGGTGACCGAAAAAAAATACCGCTGGTTGGTCGAGTTCGACGAGATCGACGGACTGCCCGAGATCGATGCCGACCGGATCGCGGATCTGATCTACGGCGACGACTACGACCCGTACTCAACCGACATTGAGCCTTTGGGCCTCACGATCGAGGAGGCTGAGGCGTATATCGAAGACCTCGACGCGAACTATTGGTGCGAGGACCGCGACGGATGGCGCAACCTGGGGATGGCGCTGAAGCATGAGTTCAGCGACGACCCGGAATTAGAAGCCGAAGCGTTCGATCTGTGGTGCGACTACTCCAAGCGAAGCGAGAAATATGAGGCTGACAAAATGAAGGGCCAGTGGCGGTCCTTCAAAGGCAGCACGCACCACCCGATCACCATGCGGACCATCGTCAAGTTCGCCGAAGAACAGCGATTGATTGGCGCATTTGATGACGATGACTATGACGACGACGACGACGACGACGACGAAGAGACCGAGGCGGAGCCGGTTGAGGACGACGGAGCCCCGCGGCTGAGCGATGACGAGATCATTGCTCTTTTTGACGATGAGGTGGAGCCCGGGGAGGAGGTCGTTGTCGTTGAAAAACCTTCCACGCGGACCAAGCCATCCGACCCAGGCGAGCGCCACGCCGAAGCCGTTCGGAAGGTCCTGGCGCAAGGCATCCCGGAGCGTCTTCTGAGTATCCCCGGCGCCCTTCAAGACGTCGTCGAATACTACAACCGCACGGCCTATCGCCCCCAACCTCAATTTGCCGTCCAAGCCGCCCTCGGATTTGGCTCTGTCGTCCTGGGACGCAACTGGTCATCGGACCAAGACAACTTCACCAGTCTTTATCTGATGGGCCTTGGGCGGACCGGCAGCGGCAAAGAGCACATCCTGACGACCATCCAGAAGCTGCTCGAAGCTTCGCGCCTGGACAGCCTGATTGGCCCGAAGACCTACTCCTCCGAGGCCGGTGTGCTCTCCAAGCTAATAGATTACCCGCGCCACATCGCTTTGTCGGACGAGATTGGTCGCTACCTCGCCTCTGCCCGCAATTCCGGCAACGCGAACAAACTCGACATGCAGAGCGCACTGATGGAGGCGTTCGGCCGCCTGGACGGGATATTCCAGGGGATTGCGTACAGTTCCCGGGGGATGACAAAGGAACAGAGCGACGCCCAGTCGAAAAACAACAAGATCGTCCGCCCAGCCTTGTCCCTAGTTACAATGTCCGTGCCGCAAAAATTCTACGAGGCGCTGGGCGAGGGCGACGTCGCGGACGGCTTCCTGAACCGGTTCCTGATCGTAGAGAGTCCCATTGGACGGCAAAAGACCCGACGGATTGTGAGGGCAGAGAAGTGGGTCTCTGACCGTCTGATTAAATGGGCGCGTAAGCGCGCATGGGCCACGCCTGGGGAGGACGGAGAAGACGACATCGACTTCACGCTCCTGAACGACCCCACCACGGCGCCCGAGCCCAATGTGATCCCGTTCAGTGATGAGTGTCAGCTACTCCTCGACGAGATGGATGACGAGGTCAATGAGCGGATGGATCGGTTGGAAGCAAGCGGCATGGATGCTCTCTATGCCCGCACCCGCGAGATCGCGATGCGCGTGGCCGTGATCGTCGCGATTAGCTGCGAAAGCGACCAGATCGAGCTGGAGCACCTGAAGTGGGCGAGGGATTACGTCTTCTTCTACCACGATCGCATGGCGAAGCTGTTCATCGACAATCTCGGCAAGGACGCGACCGAGCGAGCCGGCGACTCCGTCGTGCACTACCTGGAAAAGAAGGGTGATGAGGGGGCGCCTGAGCACAAGATCAGGGACGCTCTACGACCGTACTTCAGTGGCATGAACCTCCAGCAGCGCCGGGAGGTCTTCGATCGGCTTATAGCCGATCGACGGATCAGACCCGTCGAGAAGACAGGCTCCAGGGGAAAGAAGGGCAACCGGTTCGCGATCATACGAAGGCCGGGTCAAAAACGCACGTAGATCATCAACCAAGGAGAAATCTGATGAATAAGCTGCAAGATTGGGCCAAAAACATCAATCTAACGAAAGAGATCAAACGGATCTTGAAATATTGGATCTCTGACGGAACGATCGATTGGCGTGAGTACCCGAACACTCTTCGAAAAACTGCAACCCTCGATAAGCGCGGCCTCATTTTTATCGATTTTCGTATGCATTTCGATAGGGAGTATCAGCCGAGCGAAGAATTCGAGCCCGATGTTTTCGGCAAGATCTACGGGGGTTTCGAGATAACCCATGATGAGTCCGAGGATTATATCCGCGGCGGCTTCGAGTGGTTCGCGCATCCGGAAAAGAAGGTCATGTTGTCCCTCCATACACTCTCACTGGAGTACGCAAGGCCGCTTGCTGACTGCAAGATGGTGCGCAGTATGACGGGCGCTGATGAAGTTGATCCGGAAATGATCGCGCGCGTAAAGGCGACTGGCGATGAAGTGGTGAAATACCTTCATCAGAAGGGCAGCGACGCTTCCCGCGGGGAGATCAAGAGAGCCCTTAGATCCTTCTTTTTTGTGAACCTGCCCTACTCAAAGCACGAAGAAGTTTTCGGTCGGCTGATTGTGGACCGCCGCATCAAGGAAACCGGGCGGGATTCATCGGACGGTCGCCACTACGCTCTCGGGGAAATGGAAGACGCCGCCCTCGTCGACGCGTGACCAACCCGACAATCTGACCTGACCGAAGAGCCCCGCCATTGAGCGGGGCTTTTCTTTTGTGGGCCACACAGGAGCCTACTGAGCGCCTTTGAGGGTTGAGGGCTCTCTGATGCCGGATTGCCGCTGAAGCTCACAGGTGGGCTCCCCTGCGCCGGGAAACGGCATTCTAGGCTGCCGGGTGTCCCGTGGCGCGCAGATACCTCGCCAACACCCCCTCAGATCAACACAGAGGCCCGTGTGTGGCCATCGCGGGCGCCGGGCGACCGGTGACGGGTCCGAGGCTCGACGCGCCTGGGCGGCCTCCCTGTGATGGAGGCGAGAACTGGAGGGGTGCGGTTCCAGCGACCGGTGGCAGGGGTGAGAGGCAAGCGTGCGATCGCCGGAACCGCAGTGGGTCAAGAGCACAGCCTAGCGGCCGGTGTCAAAATCCCGGTGGGGTCTACACGACAGGGGGCGACCGGCTGCGGCCCTGCTATCTGAAGAACGGGGGCGCGCGGTTCATCTTGGCTGACAATCGCGCGGCCCCGTCGCCCGCTCCGCCCCGAAGGCTGACGCCTCTGAAGGTCCGATGGACCATCTTCGCGAGCCAGTATCCAAGGGTGCGGTCCCGGTAAGCCGGGGCTGCGTGGGGCTGTGGCAACTACCGGGACCGCGGGTAGTGAAGTGCACAAACCGACAATTTCAGCCAATTTATAATCAGCTAATCGACGTTCTGTGCCCCTAAACGGTCGTTCAGTCGGATCAAGATGTCAATCTCGGCGCCGCGCGACGGGCTGACGATTAATTCGGCGGCCCGCATTTAATTTTCGAGCGCATTTTCCGGAAATTCGGTTGATCTGCGAGTGATTAAATCGGTGAGACGAACTGGGACTACGACCAACGATTTCTGCGATTTCGGCCTGTTTTCACCCCCGAATTGGCTTCACCCGGCAATTACCCGGGGTACCCGGCAGTTTACCCGGCAATTTACCCGGCAATTTTAGAGGGTTAAGTTATTGAAATCGTTGAGTTATTAGAGAAATTGCCGGGCGTTTTTGCGCACCCCCCGTTCCCCTGGGGGGAGTGAACCCCTCACGACGAGAGGGACCCGGTAATATGATACCGTTTCACCACAGGGTCTCCGAAGTTACCCGGCAATTACAGATAAGAGATAGAAAACTCTTTATATTCATATACTTAACTCTCGAAAATTGCCGGGTAAATTGCCGGGTAAATTGCCGGGTAATTGCCGGGTGGCGCCCGGCAATTTCGCCCATCGAAAATCATCGGAATTTTTTCTGAAAACTCTCAAGCTCCGGGGTCGGTGCTCCCCCGCGGTACACCCGAATCCCAGGAAGGACCCCGAGCCACCCGGTCACCCGGCACATCCGAACGCCCATCCAATGCCAACCCGTGCCGCCCGGTCCCGCTGCGTCCCACCTAATCCCGCCACGTCTCAGCCGCGCACCTGATCCAACGCGATGGTCATGTCCCGACCCGTCCGCATTACTCCCGGACAGTCCCGTCCCGTGCCACCCGATGACTGCAACAACCTGCACACCGGCCACCGCTATGCACGGTTGAATATAGCGGTGAGCGGAGCAATTCCCGCCGCATCCCGTACCGTCCTGTTTCGTGTCACCTAAAGCCAAGCCGTGCCAGCCAACAGAGCGCCGACCGGTATGCACGCTCGAATATAGCGCTCGATACAAGGCGCTATGCGCGCTCGAATATAGCGGTTTTCCCGACTAGTCCCGTCAGATCCCGCCACGTCTCGACCGCTCGACCGATGCGACGCGCTGACCGGGTCCCGTCAGATCCCGCTAGATTTCAGGTGGTCCCGATCCGTCGCTTTTCTTCGTAAAAAGACTCTTTTTGGTTGCTAAGACTCGCAAAAAGAGTCTATAAAGTAATGGTCAAGACGAGATGAGGGATTGAGCAAATGACGCACCTCACCAAATCAGCCGCGCGGGCGCTCTTGAGTGACCTTAACGAGGTCAAGCGCCATTCGGAATTGCAGGCGCTCAAGTCGGCCGGTGTGCGCGTCGTGCGCATGTCTGACATAAAGTAGCTTTCGAGGGTAGGGCGATGAAAATCGGCAGCGTCGAAATCACGCCAACGTCTAAAGGCTGGACGATTCACGGCATCGGCGGACGGACCATCGCCAACTTCCGGCATGATCGCACGCTAGAAAGAGCGGTCGCCCTGTCGTCGAATGGTTGGGACTTCGTCACGGTCGACCCGTCAGACGACTTGTTCGCCGCTATCGAGACACGCGGGCGCGCGTTGCTCCGGCATTCAAAGTCGCTTTCGAGGGGAACGACGAGGGCCTACGCGCTCGAACCATTCGCCGCGTTCCTCCGGCATTGAAAGTAACTTTCGAGGGTATGACGATGGTTTACGCATTCGACTCGCTGTCCTACGCAAGGCGCCTTGAAGCGTCCGGCATTCCGCGCGACACTGCAAACGCCCATGCTGAAGCGGTGCGCGATTACATCATGTCGGACCTTGTCACCAAGTCGGACCTAAACGCCACGGCGGACATGTTGCGTCGGGATATGGATCAATTGCGCCTCGACATGGTTGCAGCAACAGACCGCTTGCGCGCCGACGTGGCTCACAAGTCCGACAAGCTCGCCCTGCAACTGACGGTCCGCCTTGGCGGGATGATCATTGCCGGGGTTGCGGCTTTGGGCTTCGTGCTCGCCTACCTCGATAAGGTCTGACCGGGCCGACTTTCTAAGCCGATATGCCACTTTATAGTTGTCATTCGGCCGGTCATGTGAGACATTCACACTTAGAAAGTGACTTACACCTAAGAGGTAAGGCAATGGGCAATTTCACGATTGGCGACAGTGTCCAGGTTGATCCGGGGACGGATCTATGGATGAGCGGCGACCGGTTCGGCGACGTGGTCAAAATCGGCCGCAAATGGGTTCACGTCCGGATGTATTGGAGCGGCCGAACGCTCCGGATCGCACCCGACTTGCTGACGCTGAATTAAGAGGGCCGAACCGATGCCGAAATATACTGTCACCATTGGCGCGGATCTTCGCTGCTATCACGAGACCGAAGTTAAAGCGGACTCCCCTGAAGCGGCTAAGACTGCGGCTATCATGGAAATGCAAGACGAAGGGGATTTAGCCGCGACCAATTGGAATTGGAGTCCGGAATGCGTTCAAGGCGAGATTTCGCTGTCTGTTGATGATGGCGATTTCGTCGACGTGCCAAGCTGGCATGGTCCCGGCTTCAATGACCTTATCGCCTTGGTCCGTGAACTCGCGAAGGCCAGCACCACGGCAGACGAATTCGAAGCGGCGCGCAAGGCATCTTCTGACGGCATTGCGTGGATTAATGGCGTCGGCTGCGAAGATCTGGACGGCTACCGCTCCGAAATCGGCGACGAACGGCTAGGCGCGGCGCTTGCCGAATTCGAGACCATGATTCAGCGCGCCCGCGACTTGGTCGCGGATCGCTAAGCACCTTTCCGGTGCAAGTAACTTTCGGAGATTGGGAAAATGGGCGTTGACCTGAAAACCACTTACGGCTGGCACCGTCAGAACGGCAAAGCCGCTCGTGAGGCTATCGAGCGCGCACGGCGGGACGTTATCGACGGCGCGTCGCGTTATCCGTCACGGGGTGGCGTGATCAACCCGCCGTTCAAGCTTGGATCGCGGACTCTCCGATGGATCGAAAAGCCAAGCGCGGCGGGATTGCGGTTTGTCGGGTATGCCGACGACGTTTGCCGCTCAATCCGGCATACCGGATGGTTCACGGATAACGACCAATCGGAAACCGTCCGGGGCGTGGTCTACCGGATACCGGCTCGCAATGGCGTTGAGTGCTTCGTTGCCGGCTATGACAACGACATCAACGGCAGCGCGGACGCGGACGGTCCCGCCTGTATCGAGTTTGACGTTACAGACGAGGAATACACCGCCGCGCGATGGGCTGACGGTCTGGCGGAGATGATCGCCGAACGTGAGCGGGATCATAGCTCCGCCTGGAGCGCTGGCTTGCGTGTTGCGGAAAACCGCGCCGAAATCGCCGACATGCGCGAGACCGTCAAGGCACTGCTGGCCGAACGTCGCGAGATCCGCGCGACCGTCGACCCGGTCAAGGTCCCGACCATTTGCGCGAGCCTGAAAGAGCGCGTTTCGCGGTTGCTCGACGATATTCGGGACAAGCGGGAAGAAAACGAGCGGCTGGCCGATGGTGACCACGTCGACGACGGTTGCCCCGGCTTCTATTCCGGAGACGAAAGCTTGCGCGCATCGTTCGCCGAAGGACTCGGCGCGTCTTAATCAGCGACGCACCTTTGCAGTGAAAATAACTTTAGAGGCTAAACCAATGCGCATTTATGTTGCCGATCTTGCGGCCTACAACAACGGAATCCTGCACGGCAAATGGATCAACGCGACAGACGATGTTGCGGACATGTCGCGGGAAATTTCCGACATGCTCAAGGCGTCGCCCTGCCCGAACGTCATGCGGGAAGATTGGATTTGCGACGATTGCGGCGAGACCAAGCGGCGCACCCTGTCAGACTTCGGCCCTAACCCGGTTCCGGAATGTCCGGAGTGCGGCGACCCGATGCGCCTTGTCGAGCGCTTCCGGTCGGCTGAGGAATACGCGATTCACGATCACGAGGGACTCGGCAAGCTTGGCGAATATGCCGGGCTCGACGAAGTCGCGCGACGCGCCACGATCGCCGAAGCGGCCGAAGATGCGCGGATTCCGGTTTCCGTCCTTATCGAGGCAATGAACGATTATGCCGATGATGATGAAGACGCGGAAGATTTCATAAGCGACCGTTACCGCGGTTGTTTCGATAGCTGGCGCGACATGGCGCAAGAATTCACCGAGGAAACGCACGATATGTCGGAGATTCCGGAATGGCTTCAAGGCCATATTGATTGGGACTCGGTCGCGCGTGACTTCCAGTGCGCTGGCGACGTCGTGGCCTATGTCGATGATTATCATCATTATTTCTTCTGGACGCATTGACACCTAAAAGGTGCAAGTAACTTTCGGAGCAAGCGCAATGTCGCAAGGCTACTTTATCCCGGATCTGGAGCCGGGCGAGCCGTCAGACGGACCACGGAATCCCGGTGAGCCGTGGCACCCCGGACTCATGGTCACCCGGAAACGCGCCGCGCGCGTCGCCGCGAAATTGTTTCCGACCGATATGGCAGACGGCACCGATTGCCGCGCTGAAGAGGGGCGGGAAGGTGAGCCTTGCCGGATCTGCGAACACAATAATGAGCAATGGGCGCAACGGGTTCGGCAGGTGCGCCGCGCCATGCTGACCGCGTTTTCCTGATCAATTAAGCACCTAAAAGGTGCAAGTAACTTTCGGAGTTATGGCAATGTCCGACTCGCTTATCGTCAAAATCCCGTTCTCCGGCTTTTATGAGTCGC
This sequence comes from Amorphus orientalis, assembly GCF_030814015.1. NCBI lineage: Bacteria > Pseudomonadati > Pseudomonadota > Alphaproteobacteria > Hyphomicrobiales > Amorphaceae > Amorphus > Amorphus orientalis. The sequence continues at coordinate 47,597 of NZ_JAUSUL010000008.1, read as the reverse complement.
TCTGGTCTGGCGAAATCGATTTGCAAGAGGAACAATTCGCCGAATACGAAGCAGAGTCCGACGACAGGCAAGAGGGGATCGCGCCTGAGTTGCGGCTTGACGCTGAGGAAATCGCCGAAATCTTGCTGAGGGTGACCGGTTATCCCGCCGCATTCGACGCGCTCGCAAAAGACTATGTGACCGCATTCGACGCATGGGCGGGTGATCAAATCGGCATGACCAAGCCAGCGACGCGGCAGCGCTATAATTGGGAAACGCGGGAATTCGAGACGGAAGATTATCGCGCCGACTCGCTTGGTCTGACCTTCGAGTCCATGTCGTCGCCGCAATTCTACAATTTCGAGACTGATCGGATTTTCTGTCACGTTCCCACCGACACCGTGAAAGCGCTCTTTCTCTTGAGCAAACGGGACGGCCACGAAAAGCTAAAGGCGACGATTGAGGAACGGTGCACGAGCCGGAGCGGCTTTATCTCGTTCTATTCGAGTGACCTTGCCGACTGGCTGGCAAAGCCGGTCGAGCAATGGGACCATAACGAATTGAGCATTTTGCTTGTCGCGGTGTGTGGCGAGCCGGACGATATGGACATTTATCACATGCTGCCCGACGAGGCGGGTTATCACGCATGGGAATCCGCCGTCGATTGGGTGGAATATGACCTGCGCGTTGCGGCGATCCGTGAGGAAAAGATTGCCAAGCTTCGCGAAAGCAACCCGGAATATGATCCACCTTATCGTTGTCCGGCAACTCCGGATCTTTTCGAGGGTGCACGCTAATGGAACGCTTCGTTATTATCGGCGTGTCGCTCGTGTTCTATGTGATACCAGAGATGATCCGCGATTTTTCGGTCGGCCCGCTTGTCGTGTATGCGGTCGGCATGTGGTTTATCTGGCCATGGTTCCGCTAACCGGCTGACCGGCTGAAACGAAATAACCCCGCTCTAGCGTTAGAGCGGGGTTTTCTGTGTCTGGAGTATCGCGGCGACCCTATGCGGCTTCTAGGGCGCGCTCCAGTGCCTCGATGCGCGCCACGCAACCGGCCAGCACGTCGACCAGCGCGGCGGGTTGATCGGCGAACCGGGAAAGGAATTTCCGCGTTTCGTCGAATGTCTCCAGATAAGCGGTGTCGAGGTTGACCGGCTCACGTTCCGGCTTGCGGCGACGGTGCGCCTTGACCTCGACAAGCTGGCCGCGCCGATAGGCAATGAACACGTCCACAATGGCTTTGCGGATTTGCGCGGCGCGGTCGGTGCGCGAAAGAGCGGCGATCACGAGCGCTTGCCCCTCGTTCAGATAGTAGGATTTTCCGGGCCGTCCGCGCCTGCCGGTATTTTGCTGCGTCGTGCAGCAAATTCCGCCATGTAACTCTAGCTCTGCCAGATTGCGCGCGATCAGCGTCCGGATTTCACGCGGGCGGGACCACTGGAGCCGGTCGGCAAGGTCGAGATCGCGGATTCGCGGCTCGCCTTCCACTTCGGCGACGGCAGAAACGGGAATGCGGATATCAGTCATTTGGGGATGTTCCTTGGTTGATGCGCCACGCTGCTAATCGTGGCGGTTCGGCAACGGCGGGTTAGCAGACCGCAAGGAACAAAGCGGCAAGCCGTGAGGCTTCCCGCCGCGCCGAACCATAGGGAACGCGATTGCGTCCTTAGTCCCCATAGCATGACGCGCCTTTATCTTTCGAGCGGTCATCAACCCGCGACGCATCAAGAGCGATGCGACGACTCGCAATGTGCCGAAGATAAAACGCGCGGTCAATCAGTAACACAAAGAAAATATAACGCAACAGAAAAGTGCAATCGGCTAATATCGCACTTTTTATCAAATTATTTCCGAATATTCGGAAGTATTAATGTTTTCGCATCGTTCGAGGTTGCTTTTTTTTGCCAGGATTGGCCGGCTTTGTCAATCTCCATATCCCGATAATGACAGATCTGTTACCTCAAAACTTGAGAATCAAAACTGGCATTCCCGTTACCTCAGGACTCCAGAATCAAAACGCGGAAATCAATTACCTTGGATCTTGAGAATCAAAACCGATCGCCGCGTTACCTTCGAACTCCAGAATCAATTCTATCGTTTGAGGTTCATCAGGACTTCCAGCAACTCGTTTCCGGTCTGAAAGACCTTCGAGTTGCTGGTGTAGCTCCGCTGGGCGACGATCATCTCCGTGAACTCGGTCGCGAGGTCGACGTTGGACTGTTCCAGGGCGCCCGAGATGATCTCGCCGTTGCTCCCCTCGGTCGGAAAGCCGACCATGATGTCGCCCGAGTTGAGCGTCGTCTGGAACACGTTGCCAGCCATCTGTTCGAGCTTGTCGGGGCTCGGCACGTCGGCGAGCGGGATGCGATAGACCGGGATCTTCGAGCCGTTGTCGTAGACGGCCTGGACGGTGCCGTCAGCACCGATCTCGACGTCAGAGACGGTGCTGGCCGCGTTGCCGTTCACATCGGCCTCCAGGGGCGTGTAGTCGCTCTTGAGCTGCGTGAGGTCCGCGATGTCGAGCGTCATCGGTTGCCCGCCAGGGATCGGGAGCGTCATCGTGGTCGCGGGCGATGTCAGGCCGGTGTTCGGGTCGATGTCACCGGTCAACTCGCCCGTTGTCGCATCGAACGTCACCGTCTGCGTGGCGAGCGGATCGGTAGAGTAGGGAAAGCCTCCGGTCACCGGGTCGGCGTCGGCCTTGTTGAAGGTGGTGATCTCCCATTGCTCCTCGGTCACCTTCGTCATGTAGACGTCGACGAGCACCGTGCCGCCCAGATTGTCGTAGGTCTCGATCGAGGATTTCGTCGTGTAGGCCGAGTTGATGGCGTTGTTGCTCGGCAGGTTGCCGTTAATCTCCGCCGACAGTGCCGTGGTTGGATCGGCGGTCTGCGTGATTCCAGTGATGTCGAACTCGACGACCTGCTCAACAGCTCCGGCATTGTAGAACTCAAAGCCAATGAAATCCGGTGAGTTCAGGTCCCCTGTCACCGGATCAAAGCTGAGAATCACGTTGTCCAGATGATCGGGGTCACCGGGAGCGAGCTTGTCGGCACGTGTATATGGGAAACCGCCTGCCGTACCATCGGCGTCGTTGAACGTGGTCATTTCCCAGGTATTGGGGCCGAGTTTGTTGAAGTAGATATCCAAAGTAATCGGATTGCCGAGGTTGTCCTCGATCGTTACGGAGGTGGTGGAATTGTAGGTCGAGGCGGCTGAGTTGGCGCTTGCGGTGACGCCGGCCATTATTGGCTCGCCCCCACTGAGGTTCCCGATCAAAGAGGCCAGGGACGGCTTACGGGCGTCGAGGTTCGCGGTGAACGTGCCCTCTGTCGTCGGCGTTGCCTGCATATTCATGGCCGTCAGGTCGACTGGGACCATGTTGGCAAAGCCGTTTAGGACCGCGTTTGGGTTCTGCCCGCCGCTCACGTCGTAACCCATGAGGGTGAAGCCGGCTTGGTTCTTCAGAAGGCCGGTCGCACCGTCGACCTGGAAACCACCAGCGCGGGTCATGAAGGGCTGCCCCGAGGGGTCCTGGACAACGAAGAAACCGCTGCCGTTGATCGCGAGGTCGGTCGGCGACGTGGTGTAGATCCGCGGCCCTTCTTGGTTGATGGCGTAGCGGACATTGGTGACGACCGAGCCCGAGTTGTAGCTAGTCTTTGAGTTCTGCATCAGCAGGGAAGAGAATTCGGTCGAGGCGCGTTTGTATCCGGTGGTGTCGGCGTTGGCGATGTTGTCGCCGACCGTCGAGAGTTTCGTGGACTGCGCGTTCATCCCCGACACGCCTGTCCGCAGCATCCCGTATAGGCTCATAATAGGCTCCCGCTTATTCCCTGGGGAGTAAGCTCCCCGGGGCTTGCGCGGGGCTGGCCTTTAGCCGTCTAGCTCTTACCTTAGAACTTTATAATCAATTGAAATCAGGCGGCTTTTCCACCTGGGATTAACCGGAGGCCGCCACCGGGTGGCAGGTCTGGCGGCCTTGGCCCAACCACGTCGGGGAAGTGAGCCCCACATCCTTCGCCCTGGCGAGCTTTGCGTTTCACTGCGGGGTCGCGCCAGGGGCAGTCACGCGCCAGCGCCTCCAGGAGCCGATCGAGCGGGATATCCGAGCCGTGCTTATCGGCAAGGCGCGCGAGGCGGTATGACCCGTGCCGCCGACAGACGTGGCACGAGACCCGGACAACGACATACGGGTATTCCCAGAGGCGCATCTCCATGCTGTGGAGAAAGAGAACAAAAGCAGAATATGGTCAAGGGTCACGATTTTCACTTTTTCAGTTTGCATAGCACTTAAAAAGTGGTATTGACCGCATAATTGATTGGAGGACAGGCCATGCACACAGATGAGATGACGGATCAGGAGTTCTTGGCATACCGCGGGCTCCAGGCCGCCCAGAACCTCGCTCACGATACGGCCGTTGAAGCTGGGTGGTATCAGGACCCGGCCACCGGCCTGCCGATCGAGCGAAATTTCGGCGAGGTGATCGCGCTTATGCACTCCGAGCTTTCCGAGGCTCTGGAGGCCGACCGGAAGAGCCTCAAGGACGACAAGCTCACAGAACGCGACGGCCGCGAAGTGGAGTATGCCGACTTCGCGATCCGCGTCCTCGACACCGCGGCGGCGCGCAACTGTCGGGTGCCGTCAGCATTCATTGCGGTCACTCGGCTCCTGCAAGATTTCTCGCTTCAGGAAGTCCGGTTCGCCCTGGCGATCTTTCACATGCTGGACTCGTCAGGCAGTCGCGACCTCGACGTTGCGGGCGCCACCATCGAGAAGAACCGGTTCAATCAGGGCCGGGCCGATCACAAGCCCGAAAACCGGGCAAATGGTGGGAAGGCGTACTGATGGTCGCCTCTGCTGAAACCCGATGCAGTATATGCCCCGACCCGAAGCCGGCAGGTTGCCCCAACAAGGCCGGCTGCACCGCATACCTGAGCAAGCTCGGCTACGATGTGCGGGCCCTGACCGCGGCCGCCGTTCGCCGATGCGAGGGGCCGCGTCAGAAAGCGGCTGATCAGAAGCGTGAGGCGTTGGCTCGCCTCGCTAGCGCCCCGCTCAAAGCCTTCGCCGAGGGCATCCCGCCGGGTTTCCCCGAAATAACGCTGCGGCAGCTTTGTGTGCTGCGGTTGATCTTCCTGATGCAGGGAGAGAAGGGCGAGGGCGTGGTGGAATCCGAGATCGCAGCCAACGTCCGCTACCACGTTCATGCGCTCTCCTGGAAGAAGTACATCCGCGTGTCCGCGATCGGTGGATCGGCCAACAACGCCCGGATGTGGGAGGTCACGGACCTCGGACGTCAACTCGTCAAGGACCCGGAGTGAATGTACCTACCCCTTCGCCCCGGCAGCCCTCAATGGCGCGAGGAAGAAAAACGAAGAGAAGAGGCCGTCGAGCGGGATCGCGTTAGGGCGATGGAGCGCGTCGACCGGCTGGACGTTGCCCTGACATCGCTCTTGGAAGTTGCCGATCGGAGCGGCCAGGAGAAAACCCGCAAGCTGCGACGGGCCATTCGACTGGTGACCGAGCTTAGGATTGAATACGGATGACCGATACAATCGAAGACGTAACCACTACCGAAACCTCCGGGCCGCCCCGGTATTCCGTCCAATGGGCTGATATCGACGTCGGCGACGAGAAGACCCTCGGCGACTTGAAGACGGTCGAGGAGTGCGACGACGCACTGGCGCGTCTGACCCAGGCCATCATCACGATCGAGGGTCAGATCGAATTGTCTGTCAACGGCGTTGAGGACCGCTCCATTGCGTGGCGGGCCAAGGCCCGAAAAGCGCTCCAGTGGAAGAAGCACGCCCGTAAGTCTGTGGAGCAGCTTCGCGCCGAGTTGCGGTTCGAGCGGAAAGTGGCGGCCATCAACAACCGGGATCATCTCATCCTGGAAGAGTTCCGGGCGCTGCTGCCGGAAGACCAGTTCCTCAAGGTCCTGCGATCGGCCGCGGCCAAGAACCCCACGGCATTTGAGGTGCGGCGATGATCGAGCAAGAGCCCAGTGCCTATCTCTGGTCCGATGGAATGCTGACCCGCCATGACGTGCCGACGGCGCATGCGACCAAGGGCAAGCCTGAGCCCCTGTACCGGGCCGTGTCGACGGCTGTGATGTGGGCTGAGCCGTCGCCCGAAGACCTCGCGAAGCTTGAGGAAGTGATGCGGGAAGACTCGAAAGGACTCTACCTTGAGCCCGCTTCGTCGATGCCCACCGAGCCAGACGCCTACGCGCGTATCAAGGAGAGGTTGGGGGCGCAGCGCGACGAGTGCGAGAAGGAATGCGAGGACTGTCGGATGAAGGGCCTCACCGACATCGCCCACTCATTCTCGCAGAAATCGGAGACCTATAGGGACGCCCTCCGCATCGTAGACGAGGAATTTAAGGCGGATCGCACGGCAAATCGGGAGTGCGACACGCCGATCAAAAACAACCCCGTTGAATGGGTGAGGCTGCTTGAGGAAGAGCTGCGTGCCGGCGGGGCAGATACCTACAATGGATTCGCTGAAAGAATCTACAATACCGAGTTGATCAAAGCACGTTGTGACTTGGCGAGGGCCTGGACCAAAAAATGGGAGTGGACCCCAACGCTACACGGGTTCCGCGGCCCCTTCGGCTATCGGATCAGCGAAAATGAGGGTGTGTTCTGGCTGAGCCAACGCAACCCGGCCAAGCCCATGGGCACTGAGGTGATCTCAACCCATGACTCATTCGAACTCGCTGAGGAATGGGCGAAGCGTCACCACGCGGCGCGAAAGGGAGGTAATCATGCCTGATCGCGGTACCGGCCGAACGACGCAGCTCCTCCGCGAGGGCCTTCGTCACATTGTGGAGGGCCACAATGTCACCTTCATAGTCCCGAACCAAGTCGTCGGCGACTACGTGTTCGAGCTGGCTCAGCATCTGGCCTGGGAGGAAGGACCTCGGCTCCCGCTCCACGTCCCCTCGCGGACGGTCCTGATCGCGGATAACGGGGCGAAGCTTCGCGTCCTCAGTGCGCAACAGAACCCGATGGGGCGCCTGCATCCCGACTATCGAGTGGTCATTTTCGATCATTCCATGGATGAGTTCGTCAGCTTGGCGCCCTGGCTGCGCCGCATGCGGGAAGCGGCCCAGGACGCAGGGTTCACCGTTTATCTTTCCTAATAAGGCACCTTTTAGGTGAAAATAACTGGAGAATGTGCGATGCAGTTTCGGCCTATGCTCGCGGAAACGGCTGACCTATCGAAGCTCGTCTTCCCTCTGATCGCTCAGCCCAAATTCGACGGCATCCGGTGCGTCGTTCTGCCGGGCCTCGGGCCGGTAACGCGCACGCTAAAGCCGATCCCGAACCTCGAAATACGCGCGGCTCTCAGTCACCCGGACTTCCTGCACCACGACGGGGAGATCGTCACCTATACCGACGGCGCCCCTGACGAGCTGAACACCGTCCAGTCGAAGGTCATGTCGGCCGGAGGTGAATGGGACTTTTGTTTCCATACCTTCGACCATGTCGAGCATCCGGGCGATCCTTACCGGAGTCGATGGAGGCGTGTCACCGCAGGCCGTCGTGCGGAATGCGAACTGGTCGTCGACGCGGCCGAGCTGATCCAGTTCGAGGAAAATCTTGTGTCGGCGGGCTGGGAAGGTGTGATCGTCCGTCGCTCCGATGCGCCCTACAAGTTTGGCCGGTCGACGCTCAAAGAGGGCGCGCTCCTCAAGATCAAACGCTTCGTCGACGACGAGGCCGAGGTTATCGCCTTCGTCGAGCGCCGGCACAACACCAATGAACAGACCCGTGACGAGCGGGGCTACGCAAAGCGATCGACCGCGAAGGCAGGGATGGTCGGAACGGAGATGCTGGGCGCCCTGGTTCTTCGCTGGAAGGACGGCATCGAGTTCGAGCTGGGGACCGGGTTCACCCAGGCGCAGAGGTTGATCATTTGGGCCAACCAGCGCCGCTACCTGGGTCGTAAAGTGACTTTCAAGTACCAACGCACCGGCCCGAAGGGGGCACCCCTCCTGCCGGTCTTCAAGGCATTCCGATCTGTGGAGGACATCTGATGGAATATCCGCCGGGAATAGTTCCCCGCCAAGCCCCTCGGGAGAAGCTTGATCCCGAAGTCACTCCATATCCGCGGAAGTCGATGCTCGTCCGCATCGCCCCGAACCGCGACGACATGGAGCCCAACCTTCACTCGCCGGATGCCAAGTGGATTCGCATCGAAGGCATATCGATCCGCGAGTTTCGGAAGGTCAAGAGTGTGGCCGACCGCTACCTCCTTATCCGGGACAAGATCCCGGCGGGTTGGCATCCGATCGGCTTCGAGAGGAAGGGAGGGGCAAGATGACCCGTCGAGAGCTGAAGATCGTCCCGAAGTCGAACCCGAACGGAGAGGGGCGCTGGATCGACGCATCCGATGAATTGTCGGCGTCGATTGGCAGAGGAGAAAAGCTCTTCACGCGGCGCCCGCCCGAGATCCCCGATGATCATTTCCTTGTCGCGGTTCGGAGGAAGCAGGATGCTATCTGATGCCGTCGTTGCGGTCAGTTTCTTCTTGTCCGGTGTGTCGGCGAATTACTGCTGGCGGATGCTCAAGCGACGCACCCGCTACATCGTGAGCTATCGGGAGTACATCCGGGAGACTCCGGAGGAGCTATATAGGATGATCAAACGTCTTCGGACAGAGAACCAGTTGCTGCGGGGACGGATCGAGACCCTTGAGGGCCGCGGGGTCAGTCGGCGACCGATTGCAGCAGGAAACGTCACCCCTACGACAACACCCATTGTGCATCGGAAGAAGCCCCCGAAGAAGTGAGTTCTCCATGGTCGACAAGGGGAAGATCGCCGCCCGGATAAGGGCGCTCCTGGCCAAGACAACCGAGAACGGCTGCACCGAGGACGAGGCGGTTTCGGCGGCGGCCAAGGCGGCTGAAATGCTTTCCCGCTACAACCTCACCCTCGACGAGGTCCAGGTGCGCGAAAGTTCCTTTCGTCGTCATCGGGAGATCTACAACGACCCGGTGGGTGAGAGGCTTTGGAAAGTGGCTTCGGCAATCGCGGATCTGACCGGCTGTCGATATTGGAAAAGCCCGCGGGGCTCCAGCCGCGAGACAATCGACTTCTTCGGTTTCGATCACGAGGTCGACGTCGCTCGGTATCTTCTGGAGATATGCCGCAATGCGATGCTCCGCTCCCAGGCGCAAGTGAACCGGCGGTACGGCCTGCTGCGCGAGGGCGCTCGGCGACGCAAGGTTAACCCGTTCCTCGACGGGATGGCCGACCGGTTGGCTCAGCGGATACGCGCCCTCAAGACGGCGGAGCCAACCGGCAAAGGACTAGTGGTTCTGAAGGGTCAACTCATCGACGAGGCCCTGGCTGACGCCGGCATCGGGATCAAGCAGGCACGTGCGAGGCCCAGCCGTAAAGCCGAGGACACCTATGTAGACGGAGTTCGGGCAGGAGACGAGGTAGCCCTAAACCCCGGCGTTCGGGGCGACCAGTCGATAAAATTGATCCGATAGTCACTTTCTAATTGCTTTCACACATTTTAGAGAGTAATTGTTCGCTATCGGAAAGGGAGACACCAATGGCTGGAATCAAAGATATTGCGAAGGGGCGGAGTGACCTTTTTCGGGTTCACACCTCGGACCTCCACATCAAGGAAGGCTGGAACAGCCGGGACTTTGACGACCCGGAGAACAAGGAACACGTCGACAAGCTCGCCCAGTCGATCGCGGCCGTCGGCGTCAAACAGCCTCTGACCGCTTATCTGGAGGGCGGGAAGCTTTACATCGAAGACGGCGAGTCGCGCTTCCGCGGTGCACTTCGGGCGATCGAGGAGTACGAGGCAGACCCGGACATGCTCCTCAGCGTCCGGATGAGCGATAAGGAAGCGTCGGACGCCGATCGCGTCCTTTCCCAGATCGTCCGCAACTCGGGGAAGCCCTTCTCGCCGTTGGAGACGGCGACTGTATACAAGCGGCTCAAGGAACTGGGCCTGAGCGACTCGGAGATCGCACGGCAGACCGGGGTCAGTCGGGTGTACGTTGCGCAGTTGGTCGGTCTCGCTGACATGCGCGACGAGATCAAGGATCTGGTTCGGAAGGGCCGCATCTCCGCCACCCTGGCAATCGAGACGGTTCAGGGCTGCGGAGGTGATGAGGACGCGGCTCTGAAGGTGCTGCGTGATGCCGTCGCGGCGGCGAACGAAGCCGGAAAAGAACGTGCGACAGCGAAGCATGTTCGCAGCGCCAAAGAGCCCAGGGGTTCCGATGAAGGGGGAGGTGGTGAAGGTGACTTGCCTGCGCCGAGCCCGAAGGCTCCCAAGGCCCCAACGAAGGCAGAGAAAACCAGCGCGCGCGTTGAAGAGCTGCAACGCTGTTTTAAGCGCATGAAGTCCGACCACGATGGGTGGGTTCGCATCCCCGTCGAGGACTACGAGGCGATCGCCGGGCTCCTGGACCTCCCCTTCGATCTGCCGGCTCACCTGGGCGCTCCCCCTGCTCCTTCGACTGAAATCGAGGACGAAGACGTTTGTTGATTGGCACATATTAGGTGCTATGGTACTGACAGGTGCCCCTTGGGTGAGGTTGTCATGATCAAGGTGAAGCTCAGCGCACCCCGAGCCCATGGTTGGTTCGACAAGATTGTTCAAGTTGTGGGTGGGGCGCCTAGCGGGGACGCGAAGGTGATGGCGACATCAGTCGGGACTTTCCTTCTGGGGAAGGACGGGACTTGGCGGCATGCCGCCGATCCCAAGGTGACAATCGAGCATTTTTCGCTGCGAGGATTGGCGTGACAAACCAGAAGACGAACGCACTCGACCGGCAGGTATCCGGCGGTCACTACAAGAGATTTCCCATCCAACCGGTCGAAGTAATCGCCGCGAATGGATACGACTTCTTCCTGGGCAACATCCTCGAATACGTCATTCGAGCCCCGTTCAAAGGCGGGAAGTCGGATCTTGAGAAAGCCCTGCATCACGCCGAGCTTCGCCGGGATGTGTTGAAAGCCAAGCCGAAACGCCTCGCAGTTCGGAAGGCCAACGGCTTCCTGAACTGGGCCTGGGCTCTGAAGCTCAAGTGGACCGGCCCGGACGCATCGGACGCCACGCCGATCCCGATGTCAGAGTTCATCCAGGTCAACCACATTCCCGAGTATGACGACCACGTCCTCTACGCCCTCGACGAGTGGCACCAGGGTCGCATCTCCGCCGACTACTTTATCACGACGCTCCGGATCTATGTCCGGAACCGGTTTCCTGACGACCAACAGGCACTTTTTTAGTGAGAAACACCTATGGCGAAGAACTACGATGACGATGATGTCGTTGGCGGGGACGACCTCTCCGGCGGCTCGAATGCCGGCGGCGTCGCCGCTGATCAACTCCGCCAGTTCGTCGAGCGCATCGAGAACCTGGAGGAGGAGAAGAAGACCATCTCCGACGACATCAAGGACGTTTACGCCGAAGCCAAGGCGAACGGCTACGACACGAAGACGATGCGGAAGGTGGTCGCCCTTCGGAAGAAGGAAAAAGAGGAGCGCCAGGAGGAGGAAGCCCTTCTCGACCTTTATCTCCACGCGCTCGGGATGATCTGACAATGGGGCGCACGGCAGGTCAGCGAACGATCTACTGCGAAGTCACCATGACCACAGATGACGCCGTCCTGGTCGATCATCAGGACGAAGAGTTCTGGGTCCCCCGGTCGGTGTGCCTCGACGGCCAGTCGATCGAGGAGGGGGACTCCGATCTTGTTGTGGCGGACTGGTGGCTTCGGGACAGGGGCATCTTCTGATGAAGCGCGTCGTGATCGAGAGCCCATTTGCCGGTGGCGCCGCGCAGCGAAAGCGAAATATGGCGTACCTCCGCGCCGCCATGGCCGACTGTCTGTCGCGGGACGAGGCGCCCTTCGCCTCCCATGCGCTCTACACGCAACCCGGCGTCCTCAACGATCTTATCCCCGCCGAGCGCCACAAGGGCATCATGGCCGGGTTCGAGTGGGGCAGGTTGGCTGATGCAACCGTTGTCTACGCGGACCTGGGAGTGTCCGAGGGGATGTCAGCGGGGATCGCCAATGCGGTCAGTGAGGGTAGGCCAGTCGAGTACCGGAGCTTGCCTGGTTGGGGCGCGGAATGAAGCTCGATTTCCTCATCCGCTGGGCAGAGCGTCACCGCGGGCTGCGAAGCATATCGATTGCCAGGGCTCCGGACGGGGACGCTTGGCAGGTTGGTTGCCTCGTCCAGGGCGAATACGCAGCGCGCTACAACGAGGGGCGCGACCCGATCGAGGCGATGGAAAAAGCCCTGAGGAGCTTGCCGAGAAAGGAGAACGGTGAGGATGACGACGTTGTCTGATGGCGAACGGCTGGGGGCGTTTCTCACGGCGCGCAACGCGATCGATCAGATGGTCGAGCTTCAGACCAAGCTGAAGGCCATCAACAACGGCCGGTTCGATGCGATCGTTCAGGGGCAGTATTTTGAGGGTCGGTTGGACCCGGAACGACGGGCGGCGCTCAAAGCCATGCTCCGCGAGCAAATTCACGAGGAGATGAGCGATGCCGCCAAGAAGCTCGAGTCGGTCGAGAAAGACCTCGGAGGCTGGGCGCCTCGAAGCGATGTTGAGGAGACTCGCCAGGGCGGGTGAACTCAATCACTTGACGCTCTGGGCGAACGCGCGCGGCCTCTTCGAGGCTCGATTCCGCGAGGTCTCAGGTCATGGGCCTCTGAAGTCTGGGGTGTCCAAAGACCCTGTTGATGCGATCAGCGAGGCGTTGGCGTACCGGTCACAGTCCGCCCCGAAGGCGAGGTTGTCCGACGATGACATCCTCTAACGCGTTGGTTCGAGCGCTGATCAGAATTCAGCCCGTCGGCGTCTGAAGTATCAGGAGCTTTTTAGTGATCGAGCTACATCGGGGTGACTCAAGAAAAGTTATTGAGCAACTGGCAAAAGATTGTATACAGGTTCACGCAGTCGTCACTGATCCTCCATACCATCTTCTTTCGGTTGTGAGGCGCTTTGGTAAACAAAGTTCAAAGAAAGCAAAGGTCGGAAGGGACGGTCGTTTCTCCCGGCAATCAGATCGTTTCGTTGGTAAATCTTGGGACAGTGGTGAAAGTGGAAGCCTAATCGCCCAAGATGCGCAATTCTGGGCTTTGTTGGCGGAGATAATACTACCTGGGGGGTATGTTGCCGCCTTTTCGTCAGCTCGGACTGGGCATCTCCAGGCGGCTGCGATGGAACAAGCCGGTTTCGTCATGCACCCGTTTATCTGCTGGGTCTACGGGACCGGCATGACGAAAGCAAAGTGTGCTGTGCGCGCACTCGGGGCCAATGAGCAGGCCAACAATTGGGGTGGGTGGTACTACGGGACGGCCAGTCGGAAGGTTGCCGTGGAGCCCATCTATATCGCGCAGAAGCCGTTCTCGGAGAAGAACGCCCGCGAGAACATCCTGAAGCACGGTGTAGGCCCTGTGAATATCGAGGGGTGTAGACCTGCGTCGGGACGTTGGCCGGCAAATTTCATCCACGACGGTTCTCGGGAAGCCCTGGCTCTATTGCCGGAGGGGGCGGGTGAGTTCTTTGAGAGCTATGCCAACCCGTTTCCCGATCCCGTCATCTACCACAGGAAGGCAAACAAGGAGGATCGATCCGGGTCTACACACCCAACCGTCAAGCCAGTTGCCCTCATTCGATCGCTTATTCGCCATGTCACGCCACCGGGTGGGATCGTCCTCGATCCCTTCGCGGGGTCGGGCACAACCGGAGAAGCGGCACGCCAAGAGGGCGTAGATTGCATCCTCATTGAACAAGAGGATGAATACGTCGATGGGATGATGTCGCGTCTGAATCTGAGGGATGGGGCCGACGTCTATCTTGAATTGTTGGGGCGCAAATGAGTAAGCGCCCAAGGGAGTCGCGTATGTATTTTGAAACGAACGTGGAAACCGGCCGAGACTTGCCCAACCTTCCCTTCATCGACGCAGGTGGTGGGTTCCCCTACTGGTCGGTCGAGGGGAGCGATGACTGGAGCCGCGATGTTAAGCGCGGTGCCGAGTACGCCCGGTTGGCCGTTCGCGAGGTGCGAGATCGCGACGACCCGGGACTGCTCGGGAAGATCCTGCGTGACATGATGCATCGGGAGGCTATCGAGGGAGAAGCCAGTGGTGCCGGGGTCGGCTTCATCACTGAAATCTCCCGGATGTCGATCAGAGGTTCTGCAAGAACTTGATCATCTTATCCCAGTAAATGTACAGGGTCGTGGCTGCGACTGACCCGATGCCTGTACCCGCAATGCCAGCCGCGGCGAGAAACCCAACGCCGCGCTGGCGAAGCGACCGGACGAATTCGATGGTCGGCTTCACGTCTTCCTCGTAGGAGGTGTCCAGGGATTTGAGCGACGCCTCGACCTCCGCCATTCGTCTCGCGGAAGTGTCCAGGCGCTCGTAAACCCGGCTGAGACCCGCGTTTGACCTCTCCTCCATCCGCTTGACATCGGCCCGCGTGGCTTCGACGCTTGCCGTCAATCGCCCCACTGCCTCGTAGAGCCGGGCGACCTCAGAGGGCGGTAGTGGGCTCCCACTCGTTGGGCTCATCAGTACCCTCCTTTCGGAGACCAGCCACACCATTTGGTGCCAAAGCTGTTGTGGGAATCCATCTCGATCTTTCGAGCTAGGCTGAACGCCCCGTACTCGGCCGCCGTCGGCCGCATGGGCTGGTTTGTCTGGCACCACGCGTTGGAGCCCGCATCGGGATCAGTCGCGCAGCCAGCGATTGTTGCGGCGATCAAGCTCAGACTCAGAACGAGCGCGGGAACGCTTCTCGTGGTCGCGATAGTCATCGACGAAATCCTCTTCCCGTCGCTTTTGAAGGTCGTCCCGGGCTTCCCAGCCAGCCTGCCGGGCTCGGCGATCGACGACCGCTAGAAAGACGGCGACTGCTAATGCAGTCGCCGCTTTACGCCCTAGGTAGACCCAGGCGACGACGGTGAGGGCTCCGCCGCCAATTGCCAGGGTCCACCAGGGGATCGAGTTGTTGAACCAATCGGTCATGCCGTCGCCACATCGAGCGACTCCTCAAGAGCCGCCTGCTTGCGCTTCGCCCAGATCCGATAGGCGATGCCGCCGAGGGTGAATGCGATGCCCGCGATCGTCAGGCCGACCAGGATCGAGTCCACGAGGCCGCCGTCGCCCGCCAGGGGGACAAGCGTGGTTTTGGCCTCCGCGATCGCTTGGGCGCCACCACCGGCACCAAGGCCCCCGCCAATGAGCGCGTCTGCGACGCCCGTCGGCGGTGCTTTCTTGGCGTCTTCGATTTCGGCCTTGGCGCTGCCGCCCTCATGCCAGTGGATGGCCGGGCCGACCGAGCCCCGAGCCCACGCCTGACCGGTTGCGCGCACATCATTGACGCGAGCGGTCCAACCGCGGCCGAAATATTTCCAGGTCGAAAGGGCTTTCAGAAAGGCCCTGCGGAGCTGGAGGATCTTGACAATGAGGAGGTCGTGATCATTGACCGCCCGGAGGGCGTCCATGGTCATGATCCCAATGAGGCCATCCACGCGACCCGTGTAAGCCGATCCCAGGGCACGCTGGAGCCACTTCACGGAGCGGGACGGTCCCGAGTTCACGGCGCCGTCGAAGACGACGTAGGCGACGCCCGGCGGAAGCTCATCGCCGTGAATGACATTCCAGTATTGGCGCCGGTAGATGGCGTCGCGCTCGCCGTTGGTGATGTTCCAGACATCCCGTTTTCCGAGGCCCAAGCGCGAGCGATAGGCGTCATAGGTGCGCTGCGTGATGCCCTGGTTGGTGCGGCCACCGGGATCATTCGGGTGGTCTGCCTTGCCGCCCTCATGGACGAGGACCTTAGCGAGGGCATTCGAGAAGTTCGACTGGGTCATTTTCCCGCTCTCCAGAAGTGAAATACACTTATAAAGTGATTTGCACACTACTACTGGAGAGCCCCGATTTCAACGGCTTGCCGTCGCAAAATCCTCAATAAGCCAATGCCGTTATATCGAGGGTGTCCGCGCTCATGGCGCGCACCCAAACCCCGGCATTTTCGGGGAGGTTCGAGGCGGTAAACGTCAGCGGCAACTCGTCGACGTCGCTCCCGATGATAAGACCCGCGGCAGAGAGCTGGGGCTCTGAGTCGCCGACGTGGACACGGATCTGTCCGTTGCTGACCATTTGGATTGCGACCGTGGTGGCGCCTTGCCCGACGCGGGTCCATTCGGTGTTCCGCAATGTGATCTGATCGGTGCTTGCCATTATCCAATCCTCAAACTTGGGGTGCCCCAGAGGGTCACGCCCGATCCAATGGTGACACCGCGATCGGTCAACCCAAGGGCCACCCCGCCGAGGCTGAGTGATTGATAGTCCCGCCCCCTAACTCGGAATGCAGGGAAAGTTGCGTCCATGGTGATGTGATCGCGATAGTTGAGCTTCCCCGATGCGCGGAACGCTGGGAGCGAGATCGGCCCCATGATTTGAACGGGGTGCCCAGCAAGGCCGTCGATCACCAGGGCGGGAAAGCGGCCATTCGCGTCGATGCGATAGGGGACAGACAGGAAAGCGTCGAACCCGAAGGTCGGCAATGTGACCGCGGCAATGGCAGCGAGCGGGACATTCACCTCCCCCTGAGCAGCGAACAAGGGGAAGCGAATCTCCGCAGGTCCGCCAGGGGGGGCAAGCCCCTCGCCGAGGATCTGGAATTGAGGGAACCGCGCCGCCGACCGGACAGTGTAGTCGTCGGGGATGTGAACCTCGATCTCACCCCGGAGGTGGAACGGAGGCGCATCGAGCGCCCCGGCACCTTCAATGGGGTAACCCCCTAGACTGCCGACGGACAAACCGGGGAAATTGAGTTCGACGAAGGCCCCCAGAGGCACGTTCACCGAGCCTTCGACCGAGAACGCCTGGAAGCCCCCTTCTCCTTCAATGACGATCGGAACGCCAACCTCACCATCTGCCTCAAACGTCGGGAAGGAAAGCTCGACTGCACCACCGTTCGGGACCAGCGCCTCACCGGCTGCCGAGAGGACGGGGAAAGTTACTTTCGCATCAACTGTGACGATGCGCGCCTCGGCCTCGCCCTCCGCTTTGAAGCGGGGGAGACTAGCCCCACCGCTCAGCAGGAGGTCCCATTCGAGGGAGCCGTCGCTCTGGAGTCGCGGGAAGATGACTTCGCTCTGGATCTTATTGCCAAGTCTGGCTTCCGCCGCGGCCGTCAGGGCGGGGAACGTCGTCCAGGCGTACAGATACGGATTCGCCGGGGGACCCTGGTCCAGGCTCATTCCCATGGACTCGACCGTGAGATAGGCGGCCTGGACCTCTACCGGGGGAAGAATGGGAGGAGGGGTTTGATCCGTCGACAGGGCGAAGTTCGTCGCGGCCGACGGGAAGGTCACCTCACCGGAGACCTCAATCGGAAGGAGGTCGACTTCTGCGTCTAGGGTGAATGTTGGATAGCTGAGCGCACCAGAGGATTTCGGGCTTCGAAAGACCGCGATAGAGTCCGTCGGAAACCCGTTCGCCATTGCGATTGTCTTGCGATCTTCCGTGATGTCGGCCCGGCCTTGGCCAACATCGTATCCACCAAAATCGACGTCCTGATTGAATGAGAGTGTGGAACCGTCGAAGTTGAATAGGGGACTGGGATCACCCCCGCCATAGAGGACCAGGAGCGAGTCGATCGACAGGAAGAAACTGGCTTCTACCCTCGGCGGTGACCCGCTCACATCGCGTGCTGCGACAAGGGTGACCGCCGAGGGGGTCACCTCATATACGTGAAGGCCCGGATCAACCGAGAACGAGGCCGCCAGATGACTGCTATCAGGGGACCAGTTCAGATGGTGGCAGTATGATGTCGGGGCGACGTCAGGGGCGGGAAGTCGCGTATAGGTGTCCCCGGATCTGCGGTAGACAATGAGATTGCTGCCACCATTGTATCCGACGGCCAGATACTGACCATCAGGTGAATAGGCAACGTAGTAGGCGGTTGTTCCGGGCTTATCACCCGCAGACATCGGGATTTGACTGAACGAGCTACCGTTCTTCTTAAGTAGGTAAAGGCCCCCGCCCGATGTGTTCGTTGCGACAGCAATATGGAGGTCATCCGGGCTCACAGCGACCCTGCGGGGAAGACCTGCGGCAGAGGTGTTGAAGCGTAAGATGGAGTAGGTGCCGCCGTCCCGCTCATAGATGACGAGGTTCGATCCGATGCCTGCGTACAGAAAATCTCCGCCGGGATGAATCCGAGCTGAGTAGCCGTAGTCCCCAGAGAGGGAGGAGGTGAAAGAAAGGGACCGGTTGAACTCGGCGTTGGACAGGGTGAACGCCTGGACGTGTTGCCCCGCCGAAGTGACGCTGACCGCCGTCGAAAGGTGCGTGCCATCTGGTGTGATGGAAACGTCGTTGACGTTGTCCGACGATGCGCCGCTGAGAGGGATGCGCTCGAAGATCACTGCCCCTCCTAAGTTGAGAAGATCAGGAGTGAATCGTACTCGAACGTCAACCTGAGTTCGGCGCCTTCCGGTGTGGTGTAATCGACCGGAAACTCGACGAAGACGATCGGCGTCTGATCGGTCGCGTCGTAGATCACGACGTGTCGGTGACTCAGCGCCTCTTCCACTGCGATGTGCGTGCAGGGATCGGCGGTCAGCGACGCCAGACCGCCGGTCAGAGGGGCGAACTGGACGCCGGTCAGAACCTTGCCTCCAGCGGGCCAGCCCGCGTCTGTGACCTCGAACGCCCCCTCGGAGGTGACGTCGCCGATCGATGCGTCATCCGGGTTGAACTCCGCGGCCTCGGAGAGGAGCGTCAAGCGGGTGTTGCTGAGGTCAACTTCGCGCAGCGCAACAGAGCCGACAGCACCCCGATAGAGATGAGCCCGGCCCGAGAGGTTCAAAACGTGGCTGCTGACAGCCTGTGACCGAACACCGCTGGCGACGTTGTCCATGGCGCCAGAGAGAAGAGCGAAGGACAGGTCGGGTTGGCGCTTGAAGGCGACGCGCGAGATGGCGTCGATGAGGTAGGTGCCGCCACCGCTGAAGGTGAGCGCCTGACCAATACCCGATAGGACCTGCTCTTCAGCGAGGTAGGGGCCGGTGCGCTCATAGAGGACGGTGGAGAAAACCCCCTCCTCCTCAAAGGAAATCGCAATCGTTCGGGAGTCGGGCGATGCCACGATCGCTGTGGGCGCTCCGCGCGTCGTCTGATGGACCCATTCCAGGATCAGGTTGTCATCGACGCGGCGGTAGCCTTGGATGTAGCCATCACCGCCCACACCGAACATGAAGTCACCGTTCGAAGCCCAGGCCAGCCCGTCGATCGGCGCGCGCACCTCAAGCTCATACGCCGGCTGGAGGTCTCCTGCCTGGGGGTCCCCATAAATCGGGTGGCCATCCTCATGATAGCTGTGGCGGACCCAGACATTGGATCGGGTGCCAATCGCCTGAGCACCGACGAGGAGCTTGCCGTCAGGGGAAATCGCGGCCGCCGTGAGTTCCGTTGGGGCCGGGTAGCCGACGTCACCCCCAAGGATAAGCTGGCCGTCCGAGTCGACTATCGTCTGGGCGGCTCGGGACCGAGGGTCATCGTCCGGGGACATGAAGATGTAATCCCCGTCGGCTGCGTTGAAGAGATCGGAGCCGCCAGCCAGGATATTGGCAGACGCCGCGGGCCGGTTCTGCGTGGAGATAATCGGGTCGCTGACGTAGGGAAGCGCAAGCGTCCGGATCGTCGCGGCCGAAGAATACGTCCCAGCCCTGACAAGAAGATGCTCGCTGTCATTCACAAAGCGGAGGTACGGCGCAGGGCTTGACGCATTGTTTGCGAAGCCACCCCGGGAGTCGATTTGGACGAAGACGTCATTCGATATCTCATAGAGCCGAACGACTTCGTCAATGCTCCAGGTGGCGAGCTGTGGGTTCCCCTGCGCCATATCAGACGAACCTACGCCGCGCTCTTGGGCATCGTGGTCGTAAGCGAGACGACGGTGACGTCGATCCCGGCAACCACAGCCGTCGAGGAGAGCTTCAGATCGCCGTTCCCGGCAGTGTCGGTGACATCGCCGTCGATGACCGCGTCACCATCGCCGTCGAAGATGCGGAAGAACTGGGCCGTACCAGAGGCACCTGCCTGAACGGGGTCCACCGGGTTCGCCGTGGCGTGCCCACCGGCAGTGGTATCGACGGCAGCGGCAAACGCCGGGTCGCCGAGGGTCAGGGTGACCAGGGCCGTCTGCGCGCCAATGGCAGTCGCCACGGATGCGGGGCGGGTGCCCTCGTAGATGACCAGGGTGCCGGCAGAAGCGCCGGCATCGATAAAGCCGTTGATGGCGTCACAAGCGGCCATGGCCGCGGCGGCTGCAATGCTGACAGTCATGGGGAGATCTCCGGTTCACATATAAGGTGATATCTACTTTAAACGTGATATTCTGGCAAGGCTACTCCCGATAGAAGACGTTCACGGCGACGTAGGGGATGTAGGTCCTCGGGGTGAGAACGCCCCCGTCCCATCCGTAGCCTCCGCCACCACCATCGCCAGGGCCGCCACCTCCACCGGGTTCCCCGGGGCGGACATAGAAGTTGTCGTCACCCTCGTATTGATCGAGGCGATCGCCACCCCGGTCGTCCCGGTCGACTTCATCGGTGATGGCCCAGTCCCCAGTCTCGCCGTCGCTCTCATAGTTGATGACCTCATCCTCAGTGAGGAGCACGAGGTTGTCGCAATCAGCGAATTTGACATCGAGGATTAGACCCTCGGTTTCCCAATCAATCTGCGGGATCTCTTTCTCGATCAGGGTGTCCGTTTCAAGGTCGACGTCGAATACCGAGAATGGTTGTTCGCCGCCGTGGGCAACGACGATCGAGGCACACCCTGAGAAATCGACCGGCCCAAACTCGACCGTCTTCCGGTCGGTCTCCTCGTAGTTCAGATCGCCGTCCATGAACTTGTAGAGGACGACGTAATGACCACCGTCATCCCGTTGATAGGTTGCTGCAAAGTGACTTTCACTTGGTGAGAAGGCCAAGAACGACGCGAGCATGTCCTCGTCATACTCGGTTCCCTTGAAGAAGTAGGCGTCTTCCAAGGCGGTGTTGTAGACCTGCCGCCCCTCATCGGAAACGAAATAGGAGAAGGCCACTGGGCTCTGTGAGAAGACCATGTCGGTGACTACCGCCCCCTCCGCATGCACCTCGTAGCCCTTTTCGCGGAGGACATAGTCCTCGCGATCAATCTCGTAGACCGTAACGAAGGTTCCGGTCAGCCGTTCGACCTCAATGAAGGTGTCGTCGGGCCTTCGAACGGCGAGGGCAACCCCGTCCGGGTTCTCCCAGAGGACGTGGTTGCCTGAGTTGCTGTACTGGACGTCGGTGACCTGATCAGCGGGGTAGGTGTGCTCGAAGGAGAGGTGGGTCAGCGGTGTTCCCAGATCGTCGACGGCCCGATGCTCGCCGGTCGTGTGGACTATCTCACCGTTCGGAGAGAAGCCATCGTTTGCCGCGCCACCAACGCCCGGGCCGCTAAGGAAGGCGTAGCTGTAGAGGGTGTAGGGATCACTGGCTTTGTAGAAGCCACCATCGACGCGGAGCGCTCCACTGACGAAGTCCAACCCCGAAATTGAACCGGGGGTCGCGCCAGGGACGCCGATGAGTGAAATGCGACCTTCCAGCTCCAGGGTGTCACCGACGAGCGAGAATAACTCTAACTCGTAGTAGGTATCTACTAAGACTCGATCTCCCCCGGGGGAGAATGTGACCAGGTTGCCGTCAACCGGTGCTGATGAGACATCGCCAAATCGCTCGTCAACGATGCTATATGTCGATCCACTTGGCACCATCAGTACGAGATAAGGCGTGCTGCCCGTTGATCCGAAGTTAACGAGCACTCGCGAACGATCATAAGAAGGAGCGACTGCGCCGATCTGGCTCGATGGGCCCAATGGGTCGAACCAAGTGGGCATTGGAAGGTTGGGTAGGCGGGTGGCAGCCGCCTCGCCAAGTTCGAATATGTAACAAGCCTTATTCGTCGCCACAAAAAGCTTACCATCAGAGGTGGCGGACCTAGATTTTATGTATTCTCCCGAGAAAAATGCAAACGAGATATCGTAGGGCCGGGTAAATACACTCCCATCAAAGTTTAGTATGGTAACCCCGCCATTTGAAAAGCCACAGATCAACCGGTCGTCGGCGTACCATGACAACCAGTCGAACGTACCCCCTCCGCCTACAATGGATGAAGGAAGGGTGTTCTGGATGTAAGATTCCAGGTTCCCATCCCACTTCCACACTTCGACTTGCTGGTCATTTGCTTCGCCGGGGAGCCGCGATTCCATCGCCAGGGCACTCCCGTCGGAAGACCATGCAAAGCGAGTACCCATGGCGCCGGGGACAGCGGTTTGGGACTGCTGGATCGTAGTCAGGGTTTCCCCATCCCATGATGCGATCGTGAAACCCGCCTCTGAGCCGGTGCTGTAGGCGAACCGAGTTCCGTCGGGCGAGAATGCACCGTCGACGATGGTGAACTCAGCAGCGAACGGAAGAATTTCTTCGGACGTTTTCCCGTAAAGACCTTGGCGATTGTACATCATCGAGCCGTCCCGCGAAAACGCGACGTCGCCAGGATTGCCGATACCACCCGAACGCACCCAGCCATCTTCCGGATAAAGATGGTAGATCTGGAGATATCCCCCCGCTGTCGCCGTTAGGACGTCCCCCTCCGGGTCGAAAGTTGCTTTCCGATTGTTGCCGTCGGACGACTGGAGGGTTCCGAATGGCGTGAAGGTCAACCCATCACGCAAGTAGACGGTTAGCGGGTCGGTCGTGTCCCCGTCATCAACCACGAAGAAGCGCGAGTCCGGGGACACAGCAAGGATGCGCCCGGTAGACGGAAACCCCACGTCGGAAAAGACGTCCTCGTCCGTGGAGAACAGGGTGCTCTCCTGGTCAGTCCGGCAGTGAAGGAACGCAAAGTCCGGGGTGAAGGACAACTCCTCGACCGTGCCGACCGGCGCATCAAGCTCCATAGGATCGTCCAACCCCTCGTGGGGGCGAAAGTTCTCATCCTCATCCCGGATCTGGATCTCGATCGTGCCCGGGTTGTTTGTGGCAATCATCGCCAGGAGTCGGCTGTGATCGGCGAAGGCCGCGAATGACAGAACTCCGGGGAACTCGATCGTCTCGTTGCGCCTCATATATGTCGGCCCCGCCCGTCGCATCAGGAGCGGCCCGCCCTCGGAGTCACCACCGAAAAGCAGGAAGCGGTCGTCGTCGGAGAAAACCCGGATGCCGTCCTGCGGAATCGGGACAATGTCACTGCCGAACAGCTCCGAACCCTCGACCCGGAGGTCGTTGACCAGGGCTGCTTGGTTCCGCTTGTAGGAGAACTCAGCCCCCTCCAGCGCCGCGGCAAGAGGCGGCTCGACGTCAAAGGTGACCGGGTCCTCCCCATAAGTTCCGCTCTCGATGACTTCGATGAAGGGGAAGGTGTTGAGTTTCTTCGCGATGATCTTGGTCATAGGCGCTTCCCAAAGAAAGAAATAGCGACGTCGCGCATGGGGCCGTCGACGCTGAGGACGTCCCCGGCGTTGAATGTCTGCTCTTCATCCAGGATGATCCCTGAACTCGGCAGCTCCAGGTCTGAGAAGGCGACCCCGATCTGCTGCCCGTTTTTGCGAACGGGGCGCTCGCCGCGCGGGCTATAGTGCCTGCCGTGGTCGACGATGTTGCGAGCGTGAGAAAAATGCAGATGACCGCTGGGCAGCCAGAACGCCTCGGTTGCTGTGTAAGAAACCTCCTCGCTCGGCGACAGGGCCGACGCATAGAAGGCAATTTCCATGCGGGGCTTCCAGATGGGCGTCTCGCAGAACGCCTTCCATTCGGACCCGTTGAAACCGACGTTCAGGTAGTCGGCTTTGATGTAGGCTTTGGCGCCCGTGTAGGGATAGACCTCGGTGTCGACCGTCGCCCCCTTGAAGTAGGTGGCGTGGTTCCCATCCCTCTTCACATAGGAGTAGTTTGGGGTCGGCAGCGGCCAGATCCCCCACGGCTCCCGATAGAACTCGTTCACCATCGCGGACCAGCGGTTCATGAACACGAAGTTGAGGTTCATGTCCGCATCCCAGAGGTGTTCGCCTGCCTGCCAACCCGCCCTAACGCCCTGGCGGAGGGAGATCGACGAGTCCTGCCGCACGATGTCTTCGTACATCGGCCGTGGGAACCCAGCAGTCGGTTTGCCGGTGTCGTAGTTCCAGGAGAGGGTCCGGTTCGCATATCGGACCATCGTCGACTCGATCCAGCCGTTCTCAAGCGTCATGACGACCTCAACTCTCGTAGGGCGGGCGGGCGACGCCAGCCAGGGTGACGGAGAGGTCCATCGCATCGTAGGTTTCGCCCGACCGGAGGGTGAACGTGTCAGTCTGGGCAAACGGACCCTCAGGCCCTTCGAAGAACCGATAGACCGCGTCCTCGGGCTGTGAAAACACCCCTTCAGTGGAACCGGAAGCAAAAGTGATTGTCAGTCCGTTGTTCCCAGTCAGGACTATCGAGCCCCCAACCGGGGGGACCCGGAGACGTGCATGGGAACCCGGTGCCCCGGCCCTCAGAGTGAATTCCTCGGCCGTGACATAGTTGAAGATGGTGGCGTTCGGCCTGATGTAGCCAGGGGCGTAGAACGACAGGGTCTTCGGGATGTCGGGGAGGCTGTAGTTCAGGGGGAAGGCGAGGGTCCAATCGCTGACCAGGGGGTTCCATCGGAAGTAAGCCTGTTCGTCCTCAACAAATACCAGGACGCCGGTCGGTATTGGCATGATGTGCCAATCGTCCATGGTCCAGAACGCGAGCTGGTTCGTGTCGGGGATGATGTAGGCTTCGTCCTCCTGACCGATCGCCGGGAGCGCTGTCGTCTTGCTGCTCGCACGGGGATTTAGGGTCTGGGACATCTTGACGAGATTTTCCGTCATCATCTCTTCCCAGCCGTGCTGCGGGAAGCTCGTATGAAGTTGAAAGGAGTGCACCACTGTCATAAGTCATTCTCCGCTTTGGCCGGGGGTTCCGACCGTGAAACCAAGCCAAGGATCGTCAGGGGCGCCGGGGTTCGGCCATCCACCGTAGAAATACCCCCAGTCCGAGCCGTAGCCCTTTTTGTAAAGGCGGACATTTTCTTCGATGCCCTGGAGTGATTCCATTTCGCTCCGCATTGATACGACTTTGAGGGGGAATGCCTCGACTTGCCCGGTGCCGTAGATGTCGATTGAGTAGGACGAGCCGGTCAGCCCCCTCACGCGGCGCTCAAGCTCCTCGTACCCCCCAGGTTCCGCAGCCCAGAAACAAACCTCGGTCGTTTGTCCCGTCTCGGGGGTCACGTCCCCTTCATCCCAACGTCGATAGACGGCGTCTTCCATCTTCCGGTGACGGGTCGACCATGTGATCAACATGGCCCAGTCGCGTGGGTTGTAGTTTTCGCTGTAGTCCGGGCCAGCAAACATCAATCCGTCCATGCGGACGTTTGCCGGTCGGAACGGAAGGTAGGGTCGGGCGGGACGGCTGGTGCTGGTGACCGGCGTCAGATTGATGTCCTGGAGGCCGAGGCTGGTCCTCGGCTGAAGCTTGTAGGAGACCTGCGACCAAGCGGGCTCGGCGGTCGGATCGAGTGCATCGAAGCTGTCGTCAATGAAACGGATCGTGCTCCCGGCAGGCCATCTGTGGGGTATGGTGTCGAAAACGCCCCGAGCGACGCGCCAGAGGTTGTTTCCGAGGTCTGCGAGGAAGAGAACCAGCTCCTCTTGCCCTTCGCTCATGTAAAGTCCGTCGCCGCCTCCCAGGGTGTTGTCGATGTGGCCGACGCGGCCGACCTGCGGGCGGGACACACCTCGGACATTCTCCATATCGATCAGGACATCGCTGACGACCTCCCGATCCAAACCCTCCACAATGCCGGTCATGCCCACGGTGTTCTTCTCGCCAGCCCCTATCCAACCGGCAGCCCCGGTCGGGTCGGACGTCGGCTCGTTCAAGACGAAGGACTGAAGATCCGTCTGCTCGCGCGTCGGCGTGACGAGGGCGGCAATAATGATGAAGGGGAAGTCCCCATCGTCAACGTTCTCAGCGCCCACCATTGTCGAGACAAAGGGGTAGGGGATCGCGACGAATTTGGCGTCCAGGCCGATGAACTCGGGGCTGTTCGGGTCCTGGTCTGGAGGGGTCCATTCGGTTTCCGGGATCGAGATATACTGGGCATAGTCGGTGCCGAAGACATCCTCGACCAGGGTCACTTTGATCTGTGAATTGTCAGGCTTTCCGTAGTCGACCTCCATGACCCGCATCAGGATTCGGTCGATGCTGTGGGCGGGCCAGTTGATGCGGACCATGTCGCCGGGCTCGATCGCCCACTGGCGTCGATCGAGAAGCATCTCGGCCGATGCCAATGGCGTCGCCGCTGCAACGATGTCTCGGTTGCCCACCTTGACAGCGAGTTCCGGCGACCGAATTCCATGATAGTTGCGCGTCTCGCTGACAACCTCGCCCTGCATCGCGATATTTGCGAGATCCTGGAACGCGACGGTTTCTTCCTCCTCGGTCTCTGGATTTGTCCAGGAGACGACGACCTCGTTCACCGTCTCACCCCAGAGCTTCCGGCGGAACGTCTTGAGAACGCCATCCTCTGGTCCCAGCTCGGGGAGGGCGTTCGGATCGTAGTCCTTCCGGAGGAGTTTCAGGGTCAGGAGTCCGCTGGAGGGGCTGAAGTAGAGGAGCCCTTGGATGTGGTCCAGGATCTCCTGAACGAACGACTCGATCGTCGCCTGTTGAGCCCAGCGGAGGGACAACCCGAAGTCTTCGTCCGACAGCGTCGACGCGGCCCGGACGAACGACGCTTCGTCCAGCATCCCAGGCTCGGCGCCCATGCCCCATTCGCCGTTGGTAATGACTTCGTGCAGGATGTGTGCCGGGTTGCAGTCCCAGTAGCCATAGGAATTCACGATGATCGGCCGCACCGCCGGGAGCGTGTAAGAGCCCCGGCGAAATCGGGCCTTGATCACTGGGACTTGGGGGTAGTTGGCCGAGATCTTGAAGCCGTCGTTCTGGGTGGGTCCGAGGAAGGCAAGGCTGGCGACGCCACGGAAGCCGGGTGCGGTCTCAGGAGTTAAGCCAAAGCGCGCGGCCAGCTCGGGAGGGAGCGTCTGATCTTCCGCCCCCGTGAGCACATAGACATCCCCTTGCAAGCCGCCCTCTCGATCGATGCCCCCGAAGAGGTTCGGATTGTCGACTGCGATTTTTCCGCCCGACGCGCTGCCGCGGAAAAACTCCCGATCATTTGCGAATAGCGCGGTCAGTTCATCGACCGGCCCTATGCAATAACCGAGGTGGAAAGAGAGATAGTATTCGACCCAAGTTTGGGTTGAGCCTTTCTTACTGCCCATCACCCTCGCTCCGCTTCACTTTCAGGATATGCTCGACGATTGGGTCGCCAAGGTTCTCGACGTCGGAAGCTGGAACCCCCCTTCGGACAAGATCACGAAAGGAGATTTCGCGCAGATTGCACCACTCCCTCGCGCCACTTATGCAATAACCGGCCCTGCGAACGTCTTGTATTGAGATCATCTCACGATCAGAATTCATTTCTTTCCAGTCCTACGGCTTCTTTTGACGTGGTATTTATTGCCCCACCAGAGGAAGTTCGGACTCTTGATCGTGACTTCGCCGAATATGACCATGATCGGTCGACCGGCCTCGGCGGTTGGCCCCTCCAGCTCTGTGACAGCAGGCGGCTTCGGACCCTTCGGCTTCGGCATCAGAACGTAGCCGATGATCATCAATGCGAGGCCGAGAAGTAGACCTACAAAAGCAGCCATTATTGCTCACCAGAATGGGTGGTATCGAACTGGGTTTTTCGTCGGAATCCAGGGCATCCCGCCGAAATTGTGGATGTTGTTGTGTAAATTCTGGCAGTCATCAGTGCGGCGATTGCATCCGAGGAAAATATCGACGGTCTCTCCGACAGATAATCCCCGCAGAGGGCCGACAATATTCAATGAGTTCTCTGTAACATTATGGATCGTGCGGTATTCGGTCCCAGTATTACCCTGCCACCGCATCATCCCGCCGTTGAACTTGTGAGGCTCTACGCCCTCAGCCCAGTTCCCCGTGAGCTGGACCGAGCCCTGGCCGACGGCCGTGACCGTCGCCTGACGCGGCTCTGTTTCCGCCTTGCACTGCGGCCCGTATAGCTGGAATGGGCAAGCCAACTGCCAGTTCCGCCGCAACCCAACCCGCTTCATGGAGACGAGTGTGCTGTCGCAGGTAAGCGTGATCTGATTGTCTTGCTTGGCGACCGAAAGAACGCGGCCGGTCCAAATGACAAGCGGGTTCTCCGGGTCGGCCCGATGCCCCGCCCGAACTACGGCGCGGACGACCTGAGTCGGCGGGAAGCCGGTGAACAGAGCCGCGATGTCACTGTCGACCGGCATCTTGATATCGAGGGTGGTCTTGTCGACCTTACCGGAGGACCGATAGCTCTCACGCGAGATCGGGCGTGCAAGCCACACCACGCCGTTCCATTCGACGTCATGATCGTAGTTCGTGTAGCGATAGGCGGCACTGTCGCCATACTGAAACTCGTAGAGTTCGAACGGCGCACCACCCTCTTCGCTAACCTCGTATTCGGCGAAGCTCATATCGTCAGGTCCTCCAAGGTCTGGAAGGTCAAAGCGACCTGCGCGGAGGAACCGGTCACCCAATCGACGTCGAGGCGATCGCTGCCGAAGCGAACCGGCAGAACCCATGAGATACCCTGAAGCGTCGCGGGAGAGATTTCCTCGATAGGCATTCGCTCGACGGTCGTAATCACCGACGAGCCGGTCTCGGGGAGCGAGGTAATTGACTCGATTTTGAAGTACAGGAGGCGACCGTCCGTCATCCGCAGGAGAATTCGGCGGAAGACAGTCGATCCCGTGTAGATCGCGCCGAACGTCGGGTCGGCTATTACGATTTGACGCCCGTTGCCGCCGATCGCTTGATACGGAACATCATCTTCCCAGGTCGGCACGAGAAAAGAGTTCCGACGGCCGCGCTTCCGCATAAAGAAGTCGGTGATGTACTTCACCTCCCCGGGGTCCCGGGCGAGGTATTCGTACTTCATGATGCGGGCGGGAAAGTCATACGGGATGTGGTTCCCGATGCGACCGTAGCCGTAGTCGATGACCTCGCGTGGAAAGCTGTAGGTCATAGACGGGGATGAGGCCCAATTCGGCTTGATCTCCAGAACCTCAAGGCCGTCCAGCGTGAAGCCCGGCGCTGTGGGCTCAAAGATCTCGCTACCAGGGATCACCTCGAAAGTTACTGGCAGGCTGGCGACGCGGTTCGAATATCGCACCGACCGAGGCTCCACCCGACAATGACCAAATAGAACCGGGTGGACGGTGCTGTATGCCGGGAATGCTGACCCATCTTCGTCACTGAAGAAGATGTCGTTCGCGCTGAAGCCGCCGATGGTTCGCGGTTCCATCTGGTAGCCGGTGTAGGGGGTGGCCACCATCACAGTGTCACCGACCTCCAGCCACGCCGGGGGCGTCTCGGTTGTCGTGTCTGAGACGTACTCGGCCGCCTCGAAGGTGTATGGGCCATCCGGCGGGTTCTCCTGGTACGGAGCAACCAGCTCTTCCGTGAGAACGATGTGACGGGTGGGGTCCGGGATCACGACTGGGTACGGCAAGGCACCGGCCATGAAGTAGTCGGCAACGATTCGCTCCTGCCAACCCAGGAGCGCCGTGAATTCAATGACCCGCCGCGGGTTGTCGCGGACGGCCCGACGCTGCTCGCTGCCGACGCCTGCGGTGATAATGTCGGTCTTGTATTCAATCGACGCCCGGACGCGCTCATCCCAGTTGGGTGCAATGGGAAAAAGACGTGCCTCCGCAGGGGCCGGGATCATGTCACTCTGGGGCATCAGCGAATCCCCAGGGTGTCGCGAATCGTACTGGCGTTCGACCGCACGATATTCAAGAAGGTCTGCTCACCCGTTGCGGAGTTCAGCCCTTCACTCACGACCTGGGCGCTGTCGAAGGCGTTCACCACCTTGACAACCGGAGGGGCCGCGGGCGCAGAGGCTCCGCCGTTATTTCGGTGCCGCGGGTCGTTCTCGGTCAGCACCTCCTCACCGTTGCGGAGGATAGCGGGGACCTCGTCAGGACGAAGGCCGGCAATGCCGCCCGAGTGGTAACGGGTGGCACCAGCGAACCAGCTTGGCGCTGCCGCGCGCATGGTGGTCGCCGAGCCCGCGATGCCGCCATCGTGGAACATCCCGACGCCCATGACAGCGTTCATCCCGCCCGAGACCCATCCGCCAAACGGGGCCAGCAAGCGCAGAAGAGCCGCCTGGACGAGCATACGGCCGATCTGGATGAGGAAGTCGGACGCGAACTGTAGGAAGGCGTCACGGAGCGCCACGATGGCGTTCTCGCCGTTCGCTATCGCCTGGGCAAACTTGTCGAAGGCGTTCGTCCCAGCACCGGCCATCAGCTCGGTTATTTCCTTGGACGACCAACCGGCTGTATCACCCGTCCTGCGAAGCTGCATTTCCAGTGTGTCGAGGCGGGCCAGGGCCGCCTCGGCCTCCGGACCACCGACCGACTGCCAGAACTCGCGCGCCCGCTGGATGGCGACGAGGAGTTGCTGGTTGACCCGGTCCAGCTTCTCGTCGGTCCTCTCGAGTCCCTTGATGTCGCCGCGCTCGGCCTGCAACTCCCGGAGTTGCTGGAGAGCGGTGCGCTTCTCTTCCAGGAGGGAAATGCGCTCCTGGATCTTGGCGATGCGCTCCTTCTGCTGCTCTTCCTTCGTGAGCGCGTTGTTCAGCTTGTACATCTCTTCGGCCTGCCGACGAACGGCGGCCAGTTCCTGCTCAGTGATGTACGGGTTCTGCTGACGGGCCTCCCTCAGCTCCGCCTCGATAAACGCCTCGCGCTCTTTCCCATCGAGCTTTCGCTGTTGCTGCTCAATCTCGAACTCGTTGTCGGCGATCTGGGTTTTCGTCGCTTCGGCCGCGTCAGCGCGCGTCTTGGCCAGCTCTCGCTCAAGCTGCACCTTCTGGGCGAGGACTTCCGGTGAATCCAAGCCTTCGCCGAACATCGCCGCTTCCTTTTCGCGACGATTGCGCAGCCCCTGAACGTACTGGCCGTTGGACGTGTCGACGCCGTTGCGGATCGCCTCCTGAGCCCCGGCATAGTCACCGCGGTTGAGCGGATCGAGGATACCGTCGCGCTCCAATGAGCCGATGCCGGCGTTGTAGGCGTAGGAGACCAGGGATGTGAGCTGGCTATCCGACAGAGGTACATCGACCATCGCGTCAATCTGGGCGATCAGCCGTTCCATATCCGCTTGGGCCTGCCGCATGGCGTCAACGCGGCTGATGCTGTCACCGGCCTGAACGGGGCGACCGTTGATGCGCGTTGAGCCGTAGCCAATCGTCATCGTGCCGTAGCCGTCGTCATAGGCGTCGGTGCGGAAACTCTCATGGCCGTGGATGACGTCGAACATGCGGGGGGTGACCCGGCTGCCCTCAGCCAAGACTTCGAACTTCGCCATGTCGCGCAGACGGGCCGCTTCGATGATCTTCCGGCTGGCACCTCGCTCTTGGCCGACTGACTGAACAACCGAGGCGTAGGCTTGGTCGATCGCGGCGAGGTCCTGCATTTGCTTCATCTCGCCCTTCAGGGACGAGACTTGGCCGCGGAGCTGAGAGAGGGCGTCCTGGTACTGCTTGGCAGCCCTCACCGCCGCATCAAAAGCGCTCTCGGTCTGGTTGGTCGCACCGGTCAGATCCTCCATTGAGGTGCCGGTTTTTGCGAGGACAGCATCGACTTCTTCGAGTGTGCTATCAAATGCTTCCGCGGCGACCGCGGCATCTCCGGTCCTGATCGCGGCATCGGCCACTGCCGTAGCGTAGTCCCGAAGCTCCGAAAGAGCCTTCTTTGCGTCGATGTCGTTGATCTCGTCATTCAGCTCTTCGAACTGCTTGAGAACTTTGTCCATCTCATAGGGATCAAAGTTAGAGTACAGTTCGCGGGCAAATCTGCGGACCTTTCGCTGGTCTTCGTTGCTGAAGAACGTATCAGCGAAGCTCCCCTGAATGAGATCATTCTTGATTTTATTCTTGAATTCATCCTGGGCCTTCTCAAGAAGGTCCAGTTGCTTTGTGAAGTTTTTCTCCACATCGAAGATGCTCACATCCTCGACGGACTTTACCCAGTCACTAGCTTTGTTCTTAGCGCTCTCATAAGCGCTGACGACGGCTTCCATCACACGTCGGTGTTCATCCACCGCTTGGGTCACGTCGTCGACGCCACCAATCCAGTTCTGGATAATCTGATCGACGGCGACGGCTGCCACCGAGAACAACAGCACGACCGGGATTCGCCGCAAGGAAAGCGCTAGGACCTCTGTCGCCGATCGCGCGGCCCGGAACGCAGCCGCCGTTGAAATCGCTCCAGTGCGAAGGCCGCGAAGAGTACCCAGAGCGGCGACGCCCGCAGCCTGCATCAAGCGAAGGGAACGACGGACACCACGGACACTGAACTTGTAGAGATCCCATGCGCTTCGGCTGGCCAGCGTGGCTCGCTGCACCCCGGTAAGCCCCGAGATGATGTTCAGCGTCACCCCGTAGAGCTTCAGTGCGATGAAGCCCTTCGTTGCCAGGATTAGGAGATCCATGTTTCGAATAAAGAACGTGAGGACGTCGGTAGCCCGCCCAAGGGCAGCCCCGAGGGAGAGGAAGAAGTCTCGGCCCTCTCGGCTGCGAAAGTAACTTATCATCTCCCGGAGGGCTTCATTGAACGACTCGATGAAGCCGCCATCTCCGACGCGGAGACGAGCTTGGAAAATCTCGTTCGAGAACTTCCCAAGGAGAGTTGTCGTAGTCTTGAGAGAGCTCTGTAGCTGCGGGCCGAACCTGTCGTTCAACTGATCGGCGAACGCGATTAGGTTGCTCTCGTCGGCAAGGACATCTCCTGCCTTCATCATCGCATCGAGTTCAGCCGTCGATACGCCAATTGCGTCCGCGAAGATGTTGAACGCACCCGGCAGCCGATCGCCGAGCTGACGACGCAGTTCTTCCGAGGTCACCTTGCCCTTGGAGATCATCTGCGTCAGCGCCAGGAAGACACCCGAGGTCTGTTCCATCGAGAGTTTGTTGACCCGGGCGGCCTCCGCCACCGACAGGAAAATTTTCCGGGTGCTGTCACCCTGGAAATTCGCTGCGCTGGCCGCGACGGAGAACTTGGAGTACTCGTCCGCCAGCGTGCCAAACTCGATGCCAAGGCGACTCGCTTGGCGCTCCAACCAGCGAAGCTCCTTTCGGATCGCCGACTGGTTTTGCTCCATGACCGCCCCGAGGCGACTCGTGGTGGCCTCCAGCTTCTGGTAGGCGGAAATGACCGAGCCGACCTGATTGGCGGCGGCGTAGAGCCCGAAGTAGGCGGTCGTGAGCGAGAGCACTTCGCCGCGAAGGCGTTGCGTCAGCGACATTGCTTTGCGCGAGGCGCCGTAGACAGACTCGAACGCACCGGCCCCACTCCGCACGCGATTGTACGCGCCCGGCATCTGTTGCAGGATCGCCCGCTGTTGTTTCAGCTCCTTACCGGCGGCTGCCGCGGCGGCCTGCACCTCCCTCAAAGCGCGCGTCTGGCGATCGGTCGGGGCGACCGTGCCGTCCAAGGCAGCCGAGAGCCGCTTGGCCTCAGCGTCGAGGGTGCGGTACGCCTCTTGCGCCCGTTCCACCTCGGCCCGCTGGCGACGGAATGCGGCGGCGCTCTCGGGGTCGGTGAATCCACCGCCGCCGTCCGAATATCGGGCCATCGCCTCTTGTAGGGCTTTGGTCCGGCCGAGGGCGGCGTTTGCCTCGGCCGTGGCTTGAGTGATCTTCTCCTGGCTGATCGCGACGCCGCCAAGTTTGGATGCGGCTTCCGACGCGACGCCCTGGATTTCCTTCAGCTCCTGCTTGCCGCGGGTGACGGCATCGGCGCTCTTCTGCGACGCCTCGGCAAGCTTCTGGGTCTTGTCGGTTAGATCCTGCTCGTGCTTCGCAGCGTTGCGCAGCTCGGTTCCGGTGCTCTTGAGATCCTGGCCGAGCGTTTTCAGCTCACCGCTCAGTCGCTGATAAGCTTTGGTTGCCTCATCGGCATTCTGCCGGGCCGACTCTACTGCCCCCTCTGCGAGGGTCTGGGCAGACGCGGCCGCATTGGACCAGGGCGTGGACGACTGGTGCTTCTTGGAGGCCGTCGCCACACGTTCGAGGGCCTTCTCAGCGGCCTTCAGCTCGCGGTTGGCCTCCTGCATTTCCTTCTTGGAGGCGGCCACCGATGTTTTGAGATTCGTCTGAGTCGCTGTGAGCTGGGACTGCTTCTGACGAAGCGACTCAGTGGCCCTGGCGGCGGCCTGGGCTTCCTTGCTGACGCGCTCGAACTCAGCGCTCGCGTCGTGGGCCTCCTTCTGGAGCCGGTCCATCGCGCCCGCGGCCCGCTCCATCTGAGCGGAGACCTTGCCCAGGGCAGAGAGCCCGGAGACCTCGGCAGAGAGTTTCTTGAACTCTCTGCCGAGCTTCCCGATTACCGTGTCGACCTTGTCGGCCGACTCCTCGGTTTTCCCGTTGATCGCGACCAGTTCTTTGAGCGCGTCAGAAACCGAGTTGATCGCTCGGTTGGCCTCGTTCTTCGCCCGTATGACGAGCCTGATATCCTTGTCGGCCATCCGAACGCCTCTTAAAAGCACCTAAGAAGTGCTTTGTATCCCATAAAGGTGCCTATGCCTAGTCCTCGGCAAAGATCGCCTTCATGGTTTTGTCGAAGTGCTTCCCCGCCTTTTTGTTGAGTAGGGAGGAGACCGCCATCTGGTTGAGAGCCGCCAAGCTCGCGGCCTCTCGTGTGACCCGGGTCGTAACCAGATCGCTCTCGACAAGGACCATCCCAACTGGATAGTGCTGCGCCAAGGGATGGCCGTGATCGAGGAGCTGACTTACTCGGCGGCGGATGCCAAAGAGCCAGCCTTCGAAGTCCGCATTTCTCCGAAGAGACCCTGCGCGCCGCGAAGAAGATTGACGACGATCTCCAGCACTTTTTTTGAGCCGCCCTCCATCTCGAAGGTCAGCCGACCGATCTTATCCAAGGCGTCGAGCTGGATCGCGACCGGCAGTTGCCCGACGACCTTGAGATCTTCCGGCTCAAGGGCGGCGGTTTCCTCGCACGACATGGCGATGATCATAGAGACGAGTTTGGGAGCGGTGCCCAGTGCACGGGCGCCCACCTCCATCAAGCCACCTTCGATGGTCATGCCCTCGTCGGAGACTCCCTCACCACCGCCTTCAACCAAGTTCTCGAAATGGCGGTAGAGGGCGTTCAGCTCAGGGCCGAAGTCGCGAGCAAGGGCGCTGATATCGACGAAGGAGAGCCCGCGGACGGCGAACTCGCCGCCCGCGAACTGTACTGTCTCCGTCGGCAGTCTGAGGTCCTTGAGACCCATGATGCCGTTCTCCTGGTCGGAAGGTTACGCGTTGATTTTCGGCTGGCCGTCGACGTAGATCGCCTCGACGCCGGCCTTGCGCAGGATCTCCACGTTGAAGGGGATCTGCTGCCACTCGTCGCCCTTGAGGGCGTAGTCGCCGTTGGGGCGAAGCTTGACCCAGGGCATGTACCAGACCGGCTGACTACCGACCGGGTTGCGGGAGATGAAGCGGAGTGCACCCTCGATCGGGGTGCGACCGGAGATCACCCGCGTGCGGGTGCTGGCGAGGGTGGTGTAGTCGAGCGAGATGTCGCCGTCGGGCGTCACGGCCCCGCCCTCCAGGATCTTGAGGCGGGCCTGATCGAAGTCGATCTCATAATCCTCGCCGGCCGTCAGTTCGCTGCCACCCTGGCTGGCCGTGAACCCGGTTGAACTGATCGCGCGGACGCCGACCGGGTTCGTCTCCGACATGCCGATCTGGTAAATCATCCCCGGCTGCACCCCGGAGATCACCTCGCCGGTCACAGCGCCACCCGCGTCGGTGAGGACTTCCGAGCTTCCGTAGAAGAAGAGCTGGATATTAT
Organism: Amorphus orientalis; assembly: GCF_030814015.1. Lineage (NCBI taxonomy): Bacteria > Pseudomonadati > Pseudomonadota > Alphaproteobacteria > Hyphomicrobiales > Amorphaceae > Amorphus > Amorphus orientalis. The sequence continues at coordinate 11,558 of NZ_JAUSUL010000008.1, read as the reverse complement.
TGACGTGGATGTTGTCGGTGATGAACGACGCGGTACGATTGACCTGGAGCGGGATCGAGGCGTCCTTCTCATTGATGCCGCGATCCGAATTGTAGTGATCGAGGTTTTCCGTCTCGATCGTGGCGTTGAACTCCGGCGTGTTGCCGAGATAGCGCTCGCCACCCGGTGTCCGGGTTCCCGGGAGGTACTGGGCGAAGTACAGCTCGCCGCGGCCCAGTACGTAATTATTTTCGTAGTCGTCGACCAGCATGTTCGGTCTCCTGCTGCTTGTGCACAATCAAGGTGATATACACGAGAAAGGTGATATTTAAAACAGGCTATGAGTACGGATCGTCCAGTTTCTCCACGAGGCGGAGGCGCAGCGGGAGCCAGAAGAAGCCGAAGTAGGAGGGATGCTCGTCTGACGGGCGCACGGTCCCGACGCCGATGGACATCTCTAGGACCTGGCTCCCATTGCGGCGTGTCACTGAGCCGAGGCCCAGCGGGTTCCGACCGCCCTCACGCGTCCTCTCCGCGGAGAGGACCGTCTCAACTTCGGCCTTCAGCCGATAAGATGCGTCGGAAGGATGAACCATGTCGTCCTTGGTGAATCCCTGCACCAAGAGGTGCCACTCCCGGGTCGCCATCGGGTTGTCCGACTGAGTATCGGCGGGAACTGGGGGGTCGGGGTGCTCCAGGATCGAGACCATCGGCAGGGGGTCGTTGTCACCGTACACACTGCGCCCGCGAAACACTGAGCCACGAAGATCGTGCTGAAACCCAGCGTCCGGGTTGACACCTTCAATGACCGTCGTGAGCGCCTGGAGTACGGTGAGGCGGAAGGGATCTGCCATTGTCCAACCTATAATTTGAGATCGAGAAGGCGTTCGAACTCGGCGCCCAGGAATTGCTCGATGCGCCCGTAGGCCCGGTCCTCCTGCTCAATCATCCCCCGAAAGACCTGATCTACGGACGGCCCGTAGAGAAGCCACAGCCCACGGCCGAGGGACTTCGGTTTGAAGGCTTTTGCCGGCGGCTGGCCGCCCTTGGTTCGAACCGCCAGACCTTCGTTCCCGGAGCGGAGGTTCATGATGAACGCGTTGCTCATTTTCCGAGTGCGCCCGGGCTTGACCTGAACGTGAATGCCGTTCTTTCGGGACCCGGTTGAGAATCGAGCAAGAGAGGTCGGCCGACGGCGACCGGCGATCGATGACTCCAAGTCCGCGTCAGTCGCATTCCTCTCGACCCGGAGTCGCCCGGTTGATGGGGCTAGGTAGTTCCCAGGGAATGCGACCTGATCGAGCATGTCCCGAGCGAACCATCCACGGCCGCGCTCGGCCGCCTTATTGATCGCCATTCGGGCCGCCCGGTTGATTTCGTTCGGGAGCTTTTCGAGGTCGGTGTCAGTGACGTTCTCCAGTGCCAGAAGGTACATCATCCACCTCGCATGGCCGGAAATGTCAGAGAGCCCCGGATGAATGCAGGGAGCCACCCGTCTCCGTAGGGTGTCGGCAAACCCGCTATGTCAACCGGACGCTGGCGGGTTACCTCCGCCATCACATCGACGGAGCCGGACGGGAGCTTGTGATCGACCACATATCCGACGCCCGGCCCTGTGGTGACATAAAAGCCGCGCTGCGGCTGCTCGACCTCCGACAGAAGAAAGCTGATGCGGGGGGAGTCTTCCTCAACCTCGGCCGCATGAAAGTTACTTTGACCGCCGACGCGCACGTAGTTCTCATGCACACGCACGGTGACCGCCTGGACGTGGGTCAGGGCGGCATCAAAATAGAGGGCGGGGACGCTCATGTGCTCATGAAGCGTCCGCCGCCCTCTATCCATATGAGCGCGAAAGCGGCTCATCAGATGTCCTCGTCACCCTCGTCGCCAGAGGGAGCCGTGGGCTGCTTGACGCGCGTGGTCTTGGAGGTGTCCCCGCCTTCGGTCTTCTCGGTCTTCCCGGTCTTCGGCGCCGACGGCTTGGACTTGGAAGAGCGGAACTCCTCCAACTCGACCTCTTCGCTGGTCAGATCACGGGAGGCGCCGACCGCCTTGAGGTCCCCGGCGGTCTTGTCGTCGATGTCGAAGGTCGAGCCCGGCTTGGCGACTTTCTTGATGCCATTCTCGGCGTAGTGGACGGTGTGCACCGCAAACTGTTTCATCTCGTTTCTCCGATGGATGATTGTGTTGTTTGAAGGTCGACCGGTCGGCGAGATAACCGCCGACCGGATTGATTGGGACGCGCTTACGCGGCCGGGACCACGGTGGCGCGCAGCGTCGCGTTGGTGTTCACCGGCACCATGAGCGGGGCCGACTGGTGGAGCATGTATTCGACCGCCGGATCACCGGTCTCCATCCAGTTGCGCGGGAAGATTTCCAGCGCCTGATACTCCGCGTAGGGGTCGATGATTGCGCCGAAGCACTGGTGACCCATGATCCGCTCGCCGGTCGCCGTGAGGACGATGTCCGTCGAAGCCATGAACGGAACCTCGGTGCCGTTGTCGTCTTCGAAGGTGTCTTGGTAGAGCCAGATGCCGATGGAGGCACCCGAGCCGCCGCCGACCGTCATCTCACCGACCTTCACGACCTTCTCGGCGCTGATAAGGCCCCGCTCGATGGTCGCCGCCGGGCCGCGGTAGTTGTTGTCCATGTGCTTCATGAACTCCTCGTCCTGCCGAAGCACGGCCCAGACGCGAGACCCGATGGTGATGCGCGTCGGGAACCCGCCGAACTGCGCATTGAACATCGTGTCGACCATCCGCTGGAGGTCGTCGAAGATGGAGACGCCCGTGTCGCCCCAGTAGGTGCCAGGGGTCTTGACGATGTAGTGGGCCGGGTCGCGACGGAAATCGAGTTCCGTCTTCGGGTAATTCTCGCCCTCGATCGTCACTTTCGCGTCGATGATCGCACGGGCACACATCCACTCCCAGCGACGCTCGATCGCCTGGATGTGCTGAGCCGTGATGGCCATCTTCAGTAGCTCCCGGCGCTGCATGGGCGTCAGCTCGCCCTGGCTCAACATGGAGCGGTCGACGCCCGGACGCTTCACGAGGGGCGCCGTCGGATCGATCGGATCAAGGGCCTTGACGTAGGCCGGTTTGAACCGGAAGGAGCCCGAGGAGTCGTCGTACAGCGGCTTGCCGGCGGCGAGCGGACGAACGAACGGCGCGAGGCGACGGCCGACCTTCATCAGCTTCTCGAAGTCGATCCATTCGTCAGTGGAGGTGATCGAGTACGGAAAGAAGAGCTGGCGCCAGTAGCTGTAGGTCGGCTCGACGTCCCGGTAGACGCCGAGGGACTTCCGGGTGTCCCAGACTTTGTAGGGTGCAGACATTGATCGAGGTCCTTTCTTTGTTTCCGCTCGATCAGCCGCGAGCGCGAATGAGGATCTGGGTGGGAGACGGCGCACCCTCGAAGGCGGCGCGCTTGTCCTCGTCGGTCGCGTAGGAGGCGTCCCAGACCAGCGCGTCCGGGTTGAAGCAGCCCGCGTAGAAGAACGGCGCCGTCGTCGTGCCGTCCGTGGCACCCGTGACCGCCTGGGTGCAGATCAGCGACGCCTGAACGGTGTCTTTGACGGCGGGCACGACGTCGCCGTTGGAGTCACGCCCGCAGACCTGGAACTTCTTAAGCTCCTCGTCGGCCTTCACGGGAAGCGGATAGCCCGGCGACAGAATCGGCCAACTTCCCGAGATCAGGAGGTCCGAGTGATAGTCGTCGAGCTGTTCGAAGGCGGCCTGGCCTGCCTCCGGGTACGGTACTTTCTCGTTCGCCATAGCAGGCTCCTTCGCGTTGGTGTATTGCACTTATAAAGTGCTTTTATGTGGAAGTTAAGTGGTCTGTCGGCTCTTGAATCCGGAAAGACCGAAGTTGGCGGCGAGGGCGGTGACGTCGTCTTCCGTGCCCTTGCCGCTCTCGTCGTCACCAGCCCCGACGTCGGGGTTGTCGGCGCTCATGGCCGCGTCGAAGTTCTGGGCGTTCCGTTCAGCCTGGGACCCGGTGTTGCTTCCGGTCGAGGCTTCAGCCTTCTCCTCGGGGAGATCGGCGATGAATGCGGTGACCTGCTCAGCCGTCATGTCGGTCTTCAGCGCGGCCGAAAGAGCGGCCTTCGGACGCGCCTTGCCCTCTTCCGAGCTGAGGATCGCATTGATGCGTCCGCGCTCAGCCGACACACCCTCGGCGAAGCCCTTCGCTTCGGCGTTGGCGACGGCCGTCTGATGGGTCGATGCGTCAACAGACGTATCGTCGGTCTGTTTGCTCTTCTCAGTCATTTCGGTTCCTTTCTCAGTGGAGTTCGCCGCGAACGCGGCCAGGGCCTCATCGAACGGTGCCACCTCATCGGCGAGCCCGTTGGAAAGAGCTTGGGTTGCTGTGAATGTCAGGGCCTTCGTCTCCCTAACGGCGTCTTCGGTCATCCCGCGACCGTTGGCCACGGTGGAGACGAAGGTCTGGTAAGACTCGTCGACGCGGGCCTGCATGCGCGCCCGGGTTTCGTCGCCCAGCGGCTCATAGGGGTTCCCGTCGGTCTTGTGACCGCCCTCGGGTGCGGAAACGAAAGTGACTTTCACCCCCGCCGCGTCCATGGCCTTGCTGAAGTCGACGTGCATCATGACGCAACCGATCGACCCGACGCCGCCCGTCCGGGACATAACGATCGAATCGGCAGAGGCTGCGATCGCGTAGGCGGCCGAAAACGCCATCTCATAGGCGAACGCGCCAACGGGCTTCTGCCCCTTTGCCGCTTGAATGCGGTCGGTGAGGTCAAAGCACTCCGCAGTGTTTCCACCCGGCGAGTTGATGACGAAGGCGATGCTTGACACCTCGGGGTCAGCCAAGCCGCGTTGAAACGCGCGCGAGATGTACTGGTAACCGGTCGCCCACCCCCCGATCTGCCATGGGAAGTTATTCAGGAGCACCCCGGCAACGGGGATCTGGAGCACCCCGCCGCGGACAATGTACGGGCGACGGGCCGCGAGGAAGGGGTCCTTCGGGTCCCAGAACTCGTCGCCATCTTCGGCTTTCGCGTCCAGAAGAGCAGACAGATCCGGGCTCTGGGACAGAGCGTGAAGACACCCCTCGAAATACTTAATCTGGCTTTCCGACACCAAGCTCGGCGAGTCGGAGAAGCGGGACAAAAGCGCCTTGTACATTAAGCTGCATCCTCTTCCTGGTCTCGGGGTGCCCCGGACGCGGCGTTCATCATGTTGCTCTTCTCGTCGAGGTTCAGCCCAAGGCGTTCGATCTCCTTCTTCTCCCGGGCGAGCTGACTGAGGACGCGCCGCCAATCCTTACCGAGGCGCGCGTGCTCTTCCTCACGGGTCGATAGACCGGCACGCATGCGCAGGACGGCAGCCTGGGTTTCCTTCAGCTCGTCGATCTGGCCGCGGGAAGCGCCGATCCACTCGCACGCCCCGTAAGCCTCACGGTTCAAGCCATCCCAGTAGTTCGGGGCGCGGCGGGGCAGGGAGAAGATCTCACCGAAGGCGATTGCCTCCTCCAGCCACATCCAGAATATGTGGGTCGCGAAACGGTCGGCCGTCGAGCGCTTGCGGGCGCGCATGCCCTTCTCGGTCTCATTGAGGGCGCCCTTCATCGACGAGTAGTTTGTCTTCGAGAAGTCGCGGGAAAGCTGCTCGTATGAGACCCCGAGGTTGGCCGCCAGATAGCGAAGAAGGGATGCCTCAAACTCGGTCCCCAGGGGGCCGCCCTGACCGGCAGGCTGAAGACGGAGCTTCGAGCCAGGGAAGAGATGAGGGATGCGGACGCCGTTCAGGTCGGCATTTTTTGCGTTCTCCATGTATTTGGAGAGCGCGCCGAGATAACCACCCGCATACTTGTTGAATTGCTTGGGCCAATCATCGCCACCTCGCCCGCCGCCAAGGGCTTCGAACACTTTCTCCGTATCGAGGTCGGACTCGATGGTCGCCGCATAAGTCGCGTTGACCACGGCATTCTGGAGCATCACGTCGCGGAATTTCTTGGCGATCCGCGTCTCTTTCAGAGCTGAGACCATGGCGGCGACGCCCCGGCTCTGGTCCGGGCGGAACGTCTCGTAGATGTGGATGACCTGCTGACGCCCCCATGGCTTGCGGGTCGGCACATAGCGCCACTGATGCGCCTCCAGGCGCGTACGGTGATCGGTCGGGTGTGCCTTTCGGATGTAGTATCCGACCGGCTGCCCCTTTCGGTTCCTACGGATACCCCCGCGGACATTGTCGTTGCTGAACACGGTCGGGGGCGTCGACAGCCGATCGGTGTCGACCATCTGGACCGCCGTCTTGAATGGGCGAGGCTGGTCCTTCTCCCACTCTCCGACGGCCAGGACCTCTCCTGCCATCATGTCCAACCCGACAGCGAGGCGGACGAGATCCGTAAAGTTGTTCCGGCGGGAGGCGTCGACCCAGTTGTTGATGCTCTCGGCCCACAGCGTGAACTTCGCTTCGACCTCCTGCTGAAACTCCTCTGCCCAGACTTCGTCGAGGCCGAGCACTTCCGCATTCGGCTTTGCGTTGAGCATGTAGAGGGAGCCGACGATGTTGTCCTTGCGGATGTCGGCACCGGCTCGCGTGTAGGCGTCGTTGCGGATCGCATCGCGCGACCGGGCGTCCAGGACCTCCTTATCGTCGAGGATGTCGAAGTCGGCCGAACCCATGGAAGGTGACCAGAGCGCCAGCCCACGATCGAACAAGCTCGCGCTCTCGTAGGCACCACCAACGACGGCGTCGGGTGCGCCCGCATCGGCCGGGAGAACGGGAGAGTGATCAGCCGATGCGGGCGCGTTCTCCGGGTTGGGCTCGCCCGGAGAATTGGTTTCCAGATCCTCACCCATCACCAGACGAACCTCAGCGGGCCGTTGGACTTGACGCGTCCTGAAAGGCAAGCGTCGAGTGCCTTACGTAGCTCGCTCACATAGGCCGAAAGCTGGGCCTTGTTCCCAACCTGATACTCGATGCGAGACCCATCATGGTCCACGAGAACCCGGACTGCGCGGCCCGTTTGCAGGTCGTGCAAAGCAGCCTCGGCCTCGTCGAGTTTTTGCTTCAGATGCTGGCAGTTGGGCGGCACGGCCATTCCAGGTCCTCCGTTTATCGGGGGATAGCACTAACATAAGTGTATAGCAAATTAAAAGTGAGATTTAGCCTAAACTAGCGCCGAGTTTTCCCAGGTCATAGTCCTCCTCCTCTTCAAACGGGCGCTCCTCATCGGGCGAGAAGACGAAGTCGTTTTTGTCCCAGGGCATGGCAAAGCTGGGGGGCGCACCCCAGTCGATGTTCTCGATGTTGATGTGCCTGGAAAGGCAAATGGCTAGGCAGTAGCAAAGCAAGTCCCAAGCCTCGTTTGAGACGCGCCGCGGGTTTTCCCAGCCCTTGTTGGGCATCCGCACCTCAGCCGTCAGCTCAGCGTAGAACCATCTCGGCAGCCATTCGGGGAACAGGACCATCCCACCCCCGGGCTCCGTGCGGCCCAACATTCCGTAGACTTGATCCTTGATCATGTTGGAGTTGATTTCGAGGACGGGGATTTCGCCGCGAGCCTCCGCCCGCCGGTCCTTCCGCTCTGAGTCGGGATAAGCGATTTTCACGCGCGGAGCGTGGGGCGAGGAAGCCCCTTTGATGAGCTGGAACCGCAAATGATGGCCACCAGGGCATTCATCCCTGAGCCAGCGCCAAAAGTTATAGGCGGCAGCCGTCACGCCCGCGGCCCCACCAGAGTCGCAACCCGTCGCCTTGATGGCCATATGGCGTCCGCTGTCGTCGTCCAACGGATAAGTCCGCTCGATCACCTCCTCAACCAGGACATGCCAGTCCTCCAGATGCGTCCCCGGTGAAACCCGCAACATCTGACCCGGCGCGTCCGGGTCTTCGCGGCGCGAGTATTTGATCTTGAAGCGGTCAATGATAGTGACGTCCCCGCCGAGTCCGACCCCCTGGACCTGAACCTCGAACCGGCTGATCTGGACGTCGATGGTCGCGACAAGGAACAGGACGTCGCGGGGGACGACGCGTTGAGGGAGGGGCTTCGCGCGATCCCGATAAAGCTCGGGGGTACGGTCGGAGACGAGAGTAGGTGGGATGAACGCCAACCCCTGGTCCGTGTTGACCGTCGTCTTCCACGCCCCATAGTTGCCGGTCTTTTCGAATTCCTCGATCGCCTTCAGGTACTTGAAGACAAGGGTTTTCCAGTCGACGAAGGCTGCCGCAACGCCTTTGAGCCAGAACGAGGCTACGTCCGACCGCAGCGGATTTCCGACGATCGTCCTATCCGGCAGCCAAAGCTGCCCCTCCCTGATCCAACGCCCCTCGTAGTTCAGCTCGTTCTTCCCAGGTTGGCCAGGGCCAGCCTCATGGGTGTGCGAGTACCCGCAGTTAGGACAGTCCAGGGTGGCGGCCTCGGCCGCCTCCAGGTGGTCCGCAGAGTCGGGGTAGGAGATGTGCTTGAAGTCCCCTTCAAAGGGCTCTTTACAGTGGGCGCAGCGCCAGTAGAAGCGACGCCGGTCACCGCGATTGTAGAGGGCGAGGACACCCTGCGTCGGAGGGGCCTCATGCGGCGTCGACGGTTGCCAATCAGCCTTATCGATCTCATAGCCCGGGGACGACTCCGCGACGGTCATTCCATGACGGCCGTATGTCTGGGTCCGCTTTCGCCCGAGGTCGAAGGGTGGCCCCTCCTTGTCGATGTCACCATCCATGCGGTCGTAGTCAGTGAACCAGACGCGCGGGATGGTTTTCCCCGACAGCTCGTTGATCGTTGGCCATTTAACCAAAAGACGAGTGCCTGCCAGGAACCGGATGTCGTGAACGTTCATGTTCTGACGTCCGGGGAGTACCTTCTCACCCAGCGCGGGCGTGTATCGGAAGACGCGCCGTAGATCACTCATCGACCAGTCGCGGGCCGTACCCTGGCTCATGTGCACGAGCATCATGTCGGCCGGGTCGCAGATCGATGTGTGGGTTAGCCAGTTGAAGAAGATGTCCGTCTTACCGCAACGGGCGGGACCCGCGAAGATCATCGCGGTATGGTCGAGGGACGTGAGTACGTCCATCGGCTCAATCAGATACGGCGCGAAGTCGTTATCCCAGGGGCCGACGTAGGAGCCGGGGTTGTAGATCTTCCGGTACTTGGCGGCAGCGTCGGACACCGTAAGGCGCTCCGGGGGGCGGACTGCCTCTGCCACTCTGAGGAGGATATCTTCCAGGCGCTCGTAGTGGCTCACAGGATGTCCTCATAGTCGTCGACAGGGCTGAGGTCGTCCTGATCCCGATCGCCCTCCGCTTCCTCCTCCTCTTCCAAGAGACGGTTCACAGTCCGTCCGCTGGCGGCGACCTCAACGATCTGCTTGTGGATGTCGTCCTGAATGGTGTCGACGATGCTGGTGACCGTGGTCAGGTGCTCATTCGAGAGGCCGATCGCCCGATCCAGCGAGTCAGGTAGGAGCTGGAGCTTCGTTCGGATGTCCTGAAGTACCTCAGAGAGGAGGGCGATCACCTTCTCGGAGCGCCAGAGGTCCCCCGCCTTCTCCTCATAGCGGAGCTGCTTGAACTTAGCGTTCCAGTATGTCTCTCGAAGGCGGTCGGGAAGTTGCTCGGGTTTCAGATCGCGGAGTAATTTTGCAGCGTCGACCTTGGGTTCGATCAGGCAGGCTGCCGCGTCGGCGAGGTCATAAAGGGCGGCATTGCTTCGGTCGAAGCCAAGCGGGCGGAGGCGCCGAATGCGCGTCTGCACCCGGTAGCGCGACATGCGAAACGCGTCCGAGAGGAAAGTTACTGTCACCCCGTCCACGGCCGGGTTGTGAACCAATCGCCTAGCGGCTCCACTCATTGCGGTCCTCTTGGCGATCAAATGATGTCGTCGTCGTTGCGCCGAGGGGCGGCTGAGGCATCTTTGCGCTTGCGCATCCCGCCCGCCCAACGACGGACCTCGTCATAGGCCCACATCCGAGAGTGGCCAAACTTGCAAGGTGTCGGGAATTGCCCTTGCGACATCATCCGATACAGCGTGGACCGGCCAACGGGGACCAACTCCAGGACCTGCTCCAGGCGGAGAAATCCGACTTCTTCTCGGTGTTTCTCAGTGAGTGTCATGGCGCTCCACTTCCCGGCGAGAGATCGTTCGGAAAGTGGATAGCACCTATAAGGTGATATTAAAAGGGTGATTTTACCCCGTCCTGAGGTCGTCGAGGATTCTCGCCCAGTCCCGCATCATCTCAACCCGTTCGTCCCAGTACCGGGCGCGGTTATAGGCCCGTCGAACCTCATCCTCCTCCTCATGGGCGAGCTGGAGTTCGATTGCCTCTTTGCGATAACCGCGTTCATTTAGAATGGAGGACGCGGTCGAGCGGAAGCCATGGGGCGTCATCTGCCCACGATACCCAATAAGGCCCATCATGCGGCTCAGGCTTCCCCTGGCGATTGGCTTGGATGATGAGCGGATGGAAGGGAAGATGTAGCCCTCGCTGTGCGCGCGAAGTGCCCTCGCGTCCCGGAGGATCTTTCGGGTGGACGAGGTAAGTGGAACTTCGTGTGGGCGGCGCATTTTCATGCGCTCAGGATGAATCCTCCAAACATCGTCCTCGTAGTCAATTTCGTCCCATGTGGAGAGTCGCACTTCCCCTGGACGTGTAAATGTATATGCAAGAAATAAAGTGGTTAGGCGCATTGTGGGGTGCCCTCTGTAATCGTCAATAGTTTTCAAGAGGGTTCTAAGCGGGGCGATATCAACGATCGCCGGATGATGTTTTGCTTTTCTTGTTTTGAGTAGGCCCTTGACGGCGTCGGCTGGGTTCCTTTCTGCCCTATCGGTCGTTATTGCCAATCGAAATACCGCACTCATTGCGTGACGCGCGCGATGGGCGGTCTCGATGCGCCCGCTGCTTTCGATCTTGCGCAGCACCTCTAGGACCTCGGCGGCGCGGATCTCTGACACCGGCCGTTTAAGGATCTTTGGACCGATCACGTCCATCAACACCCATTGCTGGAGTCTTATGGTGTCTGTCGTTCGACCGCGGTGCTTGAGTGATTCAAGGTACTCTTCCGCAACGGCCTCAAAAAGGTTCCCTTCCGCGAGCTTGGTCTGCTCGGCGGCTCTCTGTTTGCGTGCGATGGGGTCGAAGCCATCGGCGAGGTCGCGGCGAGCTTGAGCGCATTTGGACCTTGCTTCCGCGAGGCTGACGCTCGGGTATTTCCCGAACGATGCCGTCTTCTGTTTCCGGTCGAAGGTGTAGTTCATCCGCCATAGCTTCGATCCGTTCTTTCGGACAAGCAGGTAGAGGCCGTCCTTGTCCGTGACCTTATAATCGCGGTCCCCAGGGCTCATGTTGCGAATAGCGACGTCGGTTAACGCCATTTCACACTCCAATCCCAAACAGATATGCAACCTATGCGAAAGTTTGTTTCACAGTACCATGAACGCGGTGGCGATGCTGATACCATGGTTGATACCATGATGCCAACCTGGATGCAGGGAAACCAAATTGGACGAATTGGGACAATAATTTATTCAAAATCAATTGGATGTGGGTTTTAGCGGGACTGCCTGGGAAGAGCTGAGAAGGCTTGAGACTTCCACCCCCTGAAACGCCACCG